>NZ_JAGPYL010000287.1:0-631 GCF_018070095.1 Micromonospora sp. U56 | reverse complement strand
TGGTCTTGAAGATCTCCACGGTGCCGGCCTCGTCGCGGCCCTGGAAGCGCGGCCAGGAGTCCTTGTCCTTGCCGTGTTCCTTGTCCTTGCCGTGGTCCTTGCCGCGGTCCTTGTCGTGGTCCTTGTCGTGGTTCTTGTCCTTGTCGCGGCCGTTGGCGATGCCGCCGCCGTTCTTGCCGGCGGTGTTGTTGGCGATGCGGGACTCGCGGCGCTTCTTGTCGGAGTCGTCCCTGCCGTCGGCGGAACCACCCTGGCCGTCGGCGGACTCGCCCTTGTCCTTGTCCTTGTCCTTGTCCCGAGCGGACTCGTCCTTGTCCTTGTCCCTGTCCCGGGCGGACTCGCCCTTGTCCTTGTCCTTGTCCTTGTCGTCGCGGGCGGACTCGCCCTTGTCCTTGTCCTTGTCGTCGCGGGCGGACTCGCCCTTGTCCTTGTCCTTGTCCTTGTCGTCGCGGGCGGACTCGCCCTTGTCGTTGGAGAACCAGTCCTTGTCGTCGGAGGATCCGTTGACCTTGAGGACGCCGACGTTGAAGATGCCGCCGCCGCTCTCCCGGGCGTGGTTGTTCTCCACCTCGCTGTCCTCGAGGTCGACGCGGCCGAAGTTGGCGATGGCGCCGCCGTTGCCCTCGGCGTT
>NZ_JAGPYL010000286.1:0-690 GCF_018070095.1 Micromonospora sp. U56 | reverse complement strand
TGATGAACAACCTGTTCGCCGGCAACACCGTCTGGTCGTACAACGCGTTCAACAACCCGTCGCGTGGCCTGTCGACGTTCGTCCGGATGTCCTACAACTCGCTGGACACCACCGACTCGGTCGCCGGGTTCGGCTGGTCGCTGCAGGCGTCGTCGATGATGCGCCTGGGCACCCCGCTGGACTTCCACCCCAACCCGAACCCGACGAAGGTCACCCTGACCGACGGCGACGGCACCAGCCACTGGTTCACCTGGGACGCGGCCACCTCGCAGTGGAAGAGCCCCAAGGGTGTGCACCTCTACCTGGAAAAGGTCACCGCGCTCGACTGCAAGCCGAACACGCAGGAGCGGCGGGCCTGGCGGCTGACCAAGCCGGACCGCACACAGTTCTACTACGACTGCGAGGGCTTCCTCTCCAGCACGGTCGACAACAACGGCAACGAGATGCTCTTCACCTACGAGGAGCGCAAGAGCAACAACAAGCCGACCAAGTTCCTCAAGTACATCACCGACCCGACCGGCCGGATCACCCTGACCCTGGACTACTACGCCAAGGGTCAGGCTTACGACTACATCAACGACACCACCTGGGCCCGGGTGTCCGGTGCGACCAACCTGACCAACCCGAAGATCATCGACCACGTCTCACAGATCACCGACATCTCCGGACGCAAGCTCACCTTCACCTACA
>NZ_JAGPYL010000285.1:0-691 GCF_018070095.1 Micromonospora sp. U56 | reverse complement strand
CGGTAGGAGGCCTGGTCGGGGTTGGCGGAGTCGGCGATGGTGACGGTGTTGCCGCCGTCGCGGTAGCCGATGACGCTGATGTAGTGGCCGCCTTCGAAGGAGTGGGTGGTGCCGTCGGTGTCGGTGGTGGTGCCGGCGATGTTGGCGACCACGGCGCGGCCGTCGTCGATGGTGCGGACGATGTCGGTGCGCAGCTTGTCGGTCTGCTTGCGGTCGGCCTTGCTGTCGCGGATCTCCACCGACCGGTAGGCGTCCTTGGTGCCGGTTTCCTTGTTCAGCACGGGGGTGATGTCGTTGATGCTGTTGGTGCCGGCCTCGGTGGTGCCCATCTGCTTGGCCATGGCGTCGACGTCAATGTTCTTGCCCTGCACGGAGAGGGCGTTGCGGGTGGCGGCGGGGCCGCAGTAGTAGAAGTTGGGCTGGGCCTCGTAGCGCACGTTGAGTTCCCGCTCGCCGTGCGATTTACGGTCCCTGCCGCGGTCGGCCTGCATCGAGGCGGTGGTGGTGGCCTGGGTGGGGGCGGCGTGCGCGGCGAGGGCCGGGCCGGCGATCCCACCGGCGGTCGCGGCGACACCGGCGAAGGTCAGGGCGGTCTTGCGGATCAGATCGGTACGCATGAGGGGTGCACCTTTCGATCGGGGGATAACGCGCACACCGCCGGGGGACGGTGCGCGGGAAAGGAAGTCAAAGA
>NZ_JAGPYL010000029.1:0-59868 GCF_018070095.1 Micromonospora sp. U56 | reverse complement strand
CTGCGCCCGCTGCACCAGCCGATGCTCGACCGTACGCGACTTGGCAAGAGACTCCAGCAGTTCCCGCTGACCGGGTTCGAGCACCAGTGGCGCTGCAGCACGTGTCACGTCCACAGCTTACTCAAACGGCTAGCTATTTGCGAGACAGAACACTAGTGGAGCCGCCCTCGTTGCCGCACGTTGAAGTGCGGCCCTACTCACTCGCTGAGGCGCGGCGGTTCCTCAAGGCCGTCGACGGCTTGCGGCTGGAGGCACGGTGGCTCATCGGAATCGCGCTCGGGCTTCGTCAAGGTGAGGTTCTGGGCTTGCGGTGGGATGACGTCGACCTGACCGCCGGCACGCTTCGGGTGCGGAGGCAGCTGCAACGTGATCCCGAGACGGGCAGCCTGGCCTTCGTCGAGACGAAGACTGCCCGATCCCGTCGAACTCTGCCGCTGCCACCCACGGTGTTGGCGGCCCTGCGCCGTCATCACGAACGCCAGACGGCGGAACGGCTCAACGCGAACAGCTGGGCCGACACGGGCTTGGTCTTCGCGACCAGCGTCGGCACCCCGATCCACCCGCGCAACGACTACCGCTCGTTCCGAGAGATCATCCGGCAAGCCGGCCTCCGTCAGGTCCGGCTGCACGACCTACGCCACACGGCGGCGAGCGTTCTCCTCGCCCAGGGCGTACCCGCCCGCGTGGTCATGGAAATCCTCGGCCACTCGCAGATCAGCGTGACGCTCAACATCTACGCGCATGTCGCCCCAAAGATCGCGCGAGAAGCCGCGACGCGGATGGAGGGGGCGCTGTGGTCGAGTGAGTGACACCTTGGCTGCTCGTTTGGCTGCTCGCCTCTTCGACAGCATAGAAAAGGCCCAGGTCGTGATCGGCAAATCATGCCGGTGACCTGGGCCTTCCTACCGAGCCGCCTGACGGAATCGAACCGTCGACCTACGCATTACGAGTGCGTCGCTCTAGCCGACTGAGCTAAGGCGGCAACGATCGTCAAGTGTACGGCACGGCCCGCCCACCGGCCGAGGGGGTTCCCCACCCGGGAACCCGGACATCGGACGCGATCAGTCGTTCGCCGGACAGCGGTAGCGGCCCGTCGGCGCTACGCTCCGGCGGGTGACCGACGATCACCCCACGTCCGGGTCCGACGTTCCCGCCGAGCACGCCCCCGGCGAGCGGGCGGCCCGCCGGCCGCTCAGCCTCGACCCGGTGGAGCTGGGCTTTACCCCGCGTAAGCCGGTGCCCTGGCTGGCGCCGTTCCTGCTGATCAGCACCGGCATCCGAACGCTGCTGGCGATGCTGTTCGGGGCGTACCTGGACAAGCGGGAGCTGCAGAACGCGCTGGATTCGAAGATCGCGCGGCAGGTCGGGCCGGACGGCGGGCTATGGCTGGACTACGTGGCCGACCTGGGCGACGGCTTCAACGCCACCTACTCGGTGGCGTACCTGCTCGCGCAGCGGGAGCTGGAGGTGGACGGGCACCGGCTGCCCCGCGCCCAGACCCTGGTGATGGGGGGCGACCAGGTCTACCCGTCGGCCGCGTACGAGGCGTACGAGGACCGGTGCAAGGGGCCGTACCAGGCCGCGCTGCCGGTGGCGCCGCCCGAGCGGCCGACGCTCTTCGCCGTGCCCGGCAACCACGACTGGTACGACGGCCTGACCGCCTTCCTGCGCCTGTTCGTCCGCTCCCGGGACCGGCACTTCGGCGGCTGGGGCACCGGGCAGTCCCGCTCGTACTTCGCGGTGGAGCTGCCGGCCGACTGGTGGCTGCTCGGCCTCGACGACCAGTCCGGGTCGTACCTGGACGACCCGCAGCTGGCCTACTTCGACGAGGTGGCCCGCCGGATGGGCCCGCAGAGCATGGTCATCCTGACGGCGCCGGCACCGACGTGGGTCAAGTCCGTCGACCACCCCACCGCGTACGACTCGATCGACTACTTCATCCGGACGATCCTCGCACCCACCGGCGCGCACGTGCAGCTGCTCATCTCCGGCGACCTGCACCACTACGCCCGGTACGCCGGCCCGGAGCGGCAGCTCATCACCTGCGGGGGCGGCGGGGCGTACCTGTACCCGACGCACAAGCTCCCGGAGCGGATCGAGGTGCCGCCGAAGGACACCCTGTCCCGCCGGGCCAGCGCCACCCGCCCGTACGACCTGGTCGCCCGCTACCCGGACGCGGCCCGTTCCCGGCGGTACGGCTGGGGGATCTTCCCCCGGCTGCCGTTCCGCAACCCGGGCTTCACCACCCTGCTCGGGGCCCTGCACACGCTGCTCATGCTGGCCATGGCCGGGGTGACGGCGAACCTGACGGGCAGCACCGAGCAGCGACTGTTCAGCGTCCCGTTGGTGATCATGCTGGGGGTGACGCTGCTCGGGGCGGCCCTCTTCGCCAAGCCACCGAGCGCCGGCGGGAAACGGCACGTCCGGCACTGGATCCTCGGGGTGAGCCACGGGCTTGCACAGGTGGGGCTCGCCGCCGCCGGCACTTGGGCCTGGCTTGCCCTGCCCTTCTACGACTGGCCCTGGCCGCTGCCGGCGGCCGCCGCGGCGGTCGTCTACGGCCCGGTGATCGGTCTGGTGTCCAGCCAGGTGGTGGCGGCGTACCTGCTGGTGGCGGGGGCGTTCGGAGTGAACGTCAACGAGCTCTTCGCCGGCCAGGGCATCGAGGACTCCAAGTCGTTCCTGCGAATGCGGATCGACCCGGACGGCTCGCTGACCATCTACCCGATCGCCGTCGACCGGGTGTCCCGGGACTGGCAGTTGAACCCCGACCAGTCCCCCACCGCCTCCTGGCTCACCCCGAAGACCACCCTCACCTACCGCCTGGCCGAACCCCCGGTCACCCTCGACGGACCCTCAACCCGCGTTGATCATGAAGTTGGCCGCGGTTGAAGAGATCGACTTCGCCTTCATGGTCAACGGAGCCGGAGAGGGAGGGGGGAGAGGCGGTCAGGTGGAGTAGTGCTGGTCGTGGGCCTGGCGGGGGGCGCAGACCGAGGCGCGGGAGCAGGAGCAGCGGGAGCCGTCGGCGTCCAGCCGTACCGTGACCGCGTCCCGGGGGACGCTGTGCCCGACCACCTTGCCGTCGCCCTCGGGCGTGGAAACCCGGGTGCCGACCGGCGGGGCGGACTCCTGGAACCGCTGGTAGAGCGGGTGCTCATACTTCAGGCAGCACATCAGCCGGCCGCAGGCGCCGGAGATCCGCAGCGGGTTGAGCGGCAGGTCCTGGTCCTTCGCCATCCGGATGGTCACCGGCTCGAAGTCGTTGAGGAAGGTGGCGCAGCACAGGTCGCGACCGCAGGACCCGATGCCGCCCTGCACCCGCGCCGAGTCCCGGGCGGAGAGCTGGCGCAGCTCGACCCGGCAGCGCAGGGTCGCGCCCAGGTCGCGGACCAGGGAGCGGAAGTCCACCCGGTGCGGGGCGGTGAAGTAGACGGTGGTCCGGTCGCCGCCGGCGTCGCCCTCGCCCAGGACGTGGTCCACGGCGACGACCTTCATCGGCAGCCCGTGCTCCCGGATCAGCCGCTTGGCGGCCACCTTCGCCTCGGCCTTGCGCCGGCGCAGCAGCTCGTCGCGGCGCAGGTCCTCCTCCTGGGCCAGCCCGGCCAGCTTCGGGAAGCCGTCGGTCTCCTCCGTCACCCACTGCGCCGCCCAGACGCACTCGGCCACCTCGGGCCCGTCGTCGGTCGGGACCAGCACCCGGTCGCCGACCTGCGGCCGCAGCTCACCCGGGTCGAGGTAGTAGAGGCGCCCGTACCGGTTGAAACTGACCGCGCAGAGCATGCCCATGCGGTCCACCCTACGACGGACGACCGGCGCCGGCCCGGCCACCCGTCGCCACGTGGTTACCCCGTGCAGTCATCCACGATCGTCGACTCGTTTCCTTGCACCTCGCCCGGACGGCTGAATCGGGCCCCGGGGCGGGACAAACGCCGGGGTGGAGGCGTTGAGTGGAGGCAGACCTGCGGGGGGTGCAGGGAATGGCCACGGCGCTGCCGCCGGGCCCCGGTCCAGGCCGGGCGCCGCGCGCGGCGCCGTGGACCACCCGGTCAGCGGCCCACCCGGGTGGTGCTGTCGTAGCGGACCGGGCCGCCGGCCGACGCCCGCCAGGTCGACTCGGCCAGGCTCGGCGACCACTGGCGCAGCAGCGTCTCCGCCCCGTCGTACGCCACCCCGAGCACCGCGAGCACCCTGGTGGCGATCTCGGCCGCCGCGCCGGCGCCGCTGGCGGAGTCGCCGCCCGGCGCGGTCGCGGCGAGGACGCGTACCGCCTCGGTGGAGCCGAGCACCTCGGCGAGGACCCGGGCCACCGCCAGCCGGCTGCCCTCCACCCAGTGGGCGAGCGCGTCGGCGTACCCGGCAGTCGACTCGATCCGCCCGACCAGGCTCTCCGGCCCCTCGTCGAGGTGGCGCAGCAGCGCCGAGCGGGCCTCGTCGTACGCGGCGGCGGCCGGGCCGGACCACAGTCCCGGATCGGTGAGGGCGGCGCACGCGTCGTCGTACCCCCGGACCAGCCGGCGCACGGCGTGCCCGGCGGTCGTCAGCGGCGCCGGGTGCAGGTCGAGGAAGGCGCGCAGCGCGTCGCCGGGCAGCACCTGCATCCGGCGCAGCAGCGGCCAGAGCCGGTGGCCCTCGGGAGCGCCGGCGGCGAGCAGGTGGTCGACCCGGCGCAGCAGTTCCAGGCCGGGCTCGGCGAGCCGGTCCAGGGCGTCCATCAGCGGTCCCCGAACAGCCGCCGGCCGGCGGTGTCGTCGGTGCCGGCGTAGCGGTCGGCGGCGCTGCGGACGGCGGCGGCCGCGGCGGCGAGCCGGGCGGCGGCCGCCCCCGCCTCGCGGGCCCGGTCGCCGGTGGCGGCGGTCCACTGCCAGTGCAGCGCCCGGCCGACCTCGCCGGGGCGGCCCGGGGCGTCCGCGCCGAACGCCGGGTGGGCGGGGTCGGTGGCGGTCACCGTGCGGGCGAGCACGGCCAGCGTGTCGCTCGCCTCTTCCAGGCGGGCGGCGAGGGCGCGCAGCGCGTCCATCTCAGGCTCCCGCCAGCGGCCGGTACGCCGCGAAGGTCTCGTTGTGCAGCTTCTCCCGGGCCCACTGTGCGGCGTCCGCCGCGGCGGTGACGGCGGCCTGCACCGAGCCGGCGACGTCGCGCGGGTGGCGGGAGTGCAGCGGGCCGAGGAAGCGGACGTCGGTGATCCGGCCGCCGGCCGTCACCACCACCTCGACCAGCCCGTCCGGCGACCGGACGGTGACCTCGACGGTGTTGATCGCCTGGTCGAACTCGGCCTGGAGGGATTCGATCCGGCGGTAACGCCGCACCGCCTCCTCGATCCACGCCTCGTCGATCTCGCGCGGCATCGGTTCTCCCCCCGGCCGACCATCACCCTGCGTGCCCTCACCGTCACCACGGCACACCGGACCGTACCGCACGCCCGCGACACCTGTCGATGCCTGTGGACAGCGGAAACCAGGCCGCGTTTCACAAGGGCGGTCGAGCCGAGGCGGAGCCCAGGCGGCGGTCCGGCAAGGCGCGGCTTCGGCCGGATACCGGTGTTGTATCCGGCCGAAGCCGCAACGCCGCCGGCCGTCGTCTGGGCCCGCCGCAGGCCGGCCAGTCCTTGTGAAACGCGGCCTAGCCCTTCCAGAGGGTGAGCATCATCGCCTCGACCGCGATCCGGGGCTTGACGTTCGCCTCGATCGCCGCCCGGCACTCCAGCACGGCCTCCAACCGCCGCAGCGCGCCCTCGGCGTCCCACTTCTGCGCGCCCGCCTCGGCCATCGCGGCGGTGTCGGTGTGCACCGGGGCCACCGGGGCGCGCAGCGCCATGGTGAGCGCATCCCGGTAGAAGGCGGCCAGGTCGACCAGGGCCCGATCCAGCGCGTCCCGCTGGGCGCGGGTGGCCCGGGACTTCTGCCGCTTCTCCAGGTCCTTGAGCTGCCCGGCGGCGCCGCGCATGGCCCCGGCCGCGCCCCGCCCGGTGCCGCCCGCGCCGAGCGCGGTCTGCAACGCCGCCCGCTCGGCCGCGTCGGCCTCGGCCACGGACGCCTCGGCCTCCGCCTCGGCCGCCTCGATCAGGGCCGACGCCGCGTCGAGCGCGGCACCGACGCCGGTCAGCCGGCGGGGCACCGCCAGCACCGCGTCCCGGCGCTGCCGCGCCTCGGGGTCGCGGGCCAGCCGCCGGGCCCGCCCGACGTGCCCCTGCGCGGCAGCCGCCGCCCACTGCGCCACGTCGGGCGCGATGCCGTCCCGGCGCACCAGCACCTCGGCCACCGCGGCGGCCGGCGGCTGCCGCAGCGGTACGACCCGGCAGCGCGACCGGATGGTCACCGACACGTCGTCCGGGTGGGTGGACGGGGCGCAGAGCAGGAAGACGGTCCGCGGCGGCGGCTCCTCGATCGCTTTGAGCAGGGCGTTGCCGGCGGCCTCGGTGAGCCGGTCGGCGTCCTCGATGATCACGATCTGCCAGCGTCCGCCGGACGGCGTGCTGGCCGCCCGGAGCACCAGCGCGCGCATCTCGCCGACCCCGATGGAGAGCCCCTCGGGCACCACCAGGCGCACGTCGGCGTGGGTGCCGGTCATCGTGGTGTGGCAGCCGGGACACTCCCCGCAGCCGGTGCCGTACGCGCACTGCAGCGCGGCGGCGAAGGCGCGCGCGGCCACCGACCGGCCGGAGCCGGGCGGGCCGGTGAAGATCCAGGCGTGGGTCATCCCCGCACCCGGGTCGACCCCCGGCTCTCCCTCGACCTCGGCCTGTCCCGATCCGACGGCGGCCGGGTGGGCGGCGCGCAGCACGGCGGCGGCCGCCGCGGCGGCGTGGCGCAGGGTGGCGACCGCCTCGTCCTGACCGACCAGGTCGGCGAAGACGTCCGGCATCAGGTCCGGTGCTCCATCGTCACCAGCTCCGCGTCGGATAACTCGGGCTGCACCGAGGTGTCCGGCCCGTGGGCGGGGCGCGGGTGCACGATGGCGGCCGGGTCCACCAGGAACTCCTCGACCCGGCGGGCGACCAGGGCGGCGATCTCCTCGGCCGGCCGGGCGGCGTCCAGCACCAGGTAGCGCTTCGGGTCGTTGGCGGCGAGGTCGAGGAAGGCGTACCGGACCCGCTCGTGGAAGGCGAGCGACTCGGCCTCCAGCCGGTCGGTGCCCTGGTTGCGGGACTCCACCCGGGACAGGCCGGTGCGCGGGTCGACGTCGAGCAGCACCACCAGGTCGGGCTTGAGCCCCCCGGTGGCCCACGAGGAGAGCCAGGAGACCTCCTCGACCGGCAGGGTACGGCCGGCGCCCTGGTAGGCCAGGGAGGAGTCGACGTAGCGGTCGCTGATCACCACCGCGCCCCGGACCAGCGCCGGGCGGACCACGGTGGCGACGTGGTGCGCCCGGTCGGCGGCGTAGAGCAGCGCCTCGGCGCGTGGCGAGGGTGCCTCGGCGCCGGCGTTGTCGAGCACCAGCGACCGGATCCGCTGGCCCACCCCGGTGGCGCCCGGCTCGCGGGTGACCACCACGTCCCGGCCCTGCCCGCGCAGTCGCTCGGCGAGCGTGTCGAGCTGGGTGGACTTGCCGGCGCCCTCGCCGCCCTCGAAGACCACGAAGAGGCCGGAGGAGACGAACGGCTCGGCGGGCATCAGCGGGCGACCCCGGATCGAGCCCCAGAGGTCGGCGAGGACCGGCACGCCCTTCTTGTCGTCCATCTGCCCGAACGCGCTGATCCCGGCGAAGATGCCGGCGGCACCGGCCGCGAGCAGCAGCAGCCGGGTGGAGGAGACGGAGACGCCGAGGTCGGCGATGGTGAGCTTGCGGGAGCCGCCGACGCCGACCAGGAGGCTGCTCAGCGCGATGGCCAGGATCAGCACCAGCCGGGTGCCGATCTGCACCACCGCGAAGACCCGGCCGCGTACCTCGTCGGCGACCTCGCCGCCGAGCAGCGTGGTGCCGGCGAGGAAGGCCATCCCGGCCCCGGCGCCGACCAGGATCGCGCCGAGCATGGCCATCGACAGGTGGATGGCGAAGGCGAGCACCAGCACGGACGCGCTGGCCAGCACGATGCTCATGCCGAACCAGCGGCGGCGGGACATGTCCCGGACGATCATCGGGCCGAGCCCGATGCCGAGGGCCAGGCCGATGAAGATCGCTCCGAAGAGCATGTAGAAGGCGGCGTCGCCGGCGCCGAGCGAGGCGGCGAAGAACTTGGCCGTGCCGATCACGATGCCGCCGCCGGCGAACGCGCCGAAGATGCCCAGCACCAGGCCGCGTACCAGCGGGGTCTGCTTGATGAACTTCCAGCCCTCGGTGAACTGGCGCATCATGCTCTGCTCGGTGCGCTCCCGCTCGCCGGCCTGCGCCTGGCTGATCTCCTTGATGCCGAACGCCACCACCAGCGCGGTGGCCAGCCGGGAGATGGAGTTGAACCAGAGGGCGAGCTGGGCGGGCTCGGCCCAGCCCGGCATCTCGCCACCGGTCGCCGCGCGGACGCTGCGGTCGAGCACCGCCAGGGCGATCGCGGCGGCCACCGGGGTCAGCCCGTACGTGGTGATCAGCGTGAGCTGGTTGGCGCTCTCCAGCCGGGCGCGCGGGATCAGGTTGGGGACCGCGGCCTCCTTGGCCGGGATCCAGAGCAGGGTGACGGTCTCGATCAGGAAGGTGGCGACCGCCGCCCAGCTGACCACCACGGCACCGCTGGCCCCGGTGAGGGCGAGCAGCGGGATCGAGGCGAAGAGCACGAAGCGCAGCAGGTCGCAGATGACCATCGTCCAGCGCCGGTCGAAGCGGTCGGCGAGCACGCCGGCCACCGGCCCGAGAATCAGCGCCGGCAGCAGCCGGACCGCGATCAGCGTGCCGAAGGCGGCACCCTTGGCGGTGCTGCCGGAGACCTGGGCGGCGGCGAAGACGGAGGTGGCGAGCAGGCCGAGCCAGTCGCCGAAGGAGGCCGCGCCGAGCACGATCCAGAGCCGACGGAACGGCCGGATGCGCAGCACCGAACGGATCGCGGCGGCGCCGGACCGGTCGGCCTGGGCTGCCCCGGGCGTCGACACGCCGGGCGACTCGCCGTTCTTCTGGCTTTCGATGGCCGTACCTCCACGTGCCGGCCCAACGCTGGGCAGTCCCGGTGCAACACTCTAGTCCCGGTGGGGGGCCTCCCCACCGGCGACATTCTCCTGCTCGCCGAGCGTAGGCCGCCAGGACCAGCGACCGCAGCCCGGCGGTACATGAGGGTATTTCGCATTACTATCCCGGACAGTTAGCGTGCACCCGTGGCCATCGACAGCGACACCCTGCGCGAGCGCCTCGACTCGGCGACCGCCCACCTCGACCCGCCGTACGCCGTGGTCGACCTCACGGCCTTCAACGCCAACGCCGCCGCGCTGGCCGACCGGGCGGGCGGCAAGCCCGTCCGCGCCGCCAGCAAGTCGATCCGCTCCCGGGAGCTGACCGCCCGGGTGCTGGGCCGACCGGGCTGGGCCGGCGTGATGGCGTTCACCCTGTCCGAGGCGATCTGGCTGGTCCGCTCCGGGGTGACCGACGACGCGCTGGTCGCGTATCCGACAGCGGAGCGGGCGGCGCTCGCCGAACTGGCCGCCGACCCGGCGCTCGCCGCGGCGGTCACCCTGATGATCGACGGCACCGAGCAGCTCGACCTGGTCGACGCGGTCCGCGCCCCCGGCTGGCGGCCGGAGCTGCGGGTCTGCCTCGAACTGGACGCCTCCTGGCGACCGCTGGGCGGGCGGGTGCACATCGGGGTGCGCCGCTCACCGGTGCACAGCGCCCGGGCCGCCGGCGCGCTCGCCGCCGCCGTCGCCGCCCGGCCGGGCTTCCGGCTGGTCGGGCTGATGGCGTACGAGGCGCAGATCGCCGGTCTCGGCGACGCGCCGCCGGGGCGGGCCGTCATGGGCGCCGCGATCCGGCTGGCGCAGCGCGGGTCGTACCGGGAACTGCTGGCCCGCCGGGGCGCGGCGGTCGCGGCGGTACGCGAACACGCCGACCTGGAGTTCGTCAATGGCGGCGGCACCGGCAGCGTCGCCGCCACCAGCGCCGATCCCGCGGTCACCGAGGTCACCGCGGGATCGGGCCTGTACGGGCCGACGCTGTTCGACGCCTACCGCGCCTGGCGGCCGACCCCAGCGGCGTTCTTCGCCTGCGCCGTGGTCCGCCGACCGACGCCGCAGCTGGCGACGGTGCTCGGCGGCGGCTGGATCGCCTCCGGCCCGGCCGAGCGGAGCCGGCTGCCCCGGCCCTGGCTACCGGCCGGGCTGACCCTGGTCGGCACCGAGGGAGCCGGTGAGGTGCAGACCCCGCTGGCCGGCGCCGCGGCGGCCGGGCTGCGGGTCGGCGACCGGGTGTGGTTCCGGCACGCCAAGGCGGGCGAGCTCTGCGAGCACGTCAACGAGTTGCACCTGGTCTCCGGTGACGAGGTGGTCGCCACCGTGCCCACCTACCGCGGCGAGGGGCACGCCTTCCTCTGACCGGGGCCGCCCGGCCGGGGCCGTCAGCCGGGTTGGACGGCCTCGGTGGCGTCCACGTGGCGGTGCAGGTACTCGCGGATCAGCGCCTTGGCCTCGGCGAGGACCCGCTCGTCGCCCTCGGGCTTGCGGCGGAACGCCAGCTTGATCAGGGCGTCCGCGGCCTCGACGGCGATCTCCAGGCAGAACCGCAGCCGCGGTTCGTCGGTCATGCCGAACCGCTCGGTCAGCACCCGGGCCAACTGGTCGGCGATCACGCCGTTGTTGTCCCGCTGCTCATCGAGCAGGTGCAGGTCGACCACGTCGCCGAAGTGCAGGGTACGGAACCCCGGGACCGTCCGGTGCATCGTGATGTACTCGTCGATCCCCGCGTCGACACCGTCCCACCAGTGGGTCAGGTCGTCCGAGGCGAACCGCTCGTCGAGCCGCTGCAGGTAGGACTCCATCGTGCGCAGGGTCAGCGCCTGCACGATCGCCCGCTTGTCCGGAAAGAACTGGTAGACCGACCCGATCGCCACCTCGGCACGTTCGGCGAGCAGCGTGGTGGTCAGTCCCTCGTACCCCACTTCGTCGACGAGTTCGGCACAGGCGTCCAACATCCGCTGGACCCGCGCGACACTTCGACCCTGCACCGGAACGCGGCGCAGCGGCCCGGTCGTGGCGGCTGGTGTGGACACTCGGCGCCACCCCCCTTCGACGGAAGAAACTATCTGGTTGTCACGAGTCCGTGACTACCGGTACAACGAGCGGACCTCGATTGCGGTATTTACCAGGAACAACGTTCCTGATATGAAGTCAGTTCATATTCATGTCGAGGAGCGCGCCGATGGCCGGTACCGCCACCGCATGGTCCAACTGGGCCGGCAACCAGCACAGCACCGCCACCGCCATCCTGCGCCCCGCCACGCTGGACGCCGTCACCGAGGCCGTCCGGGACGCCGCCGCCGCAGGTGTTCGCATCCGGGTGGTCGGCAGCGGCCACTCGTTCACCCCGATCGCCGTGGCCGACGGCCGGCGGATCGAGTTGACCAGCCTGGCGACCGACGTCCGGGTCGACCGGGACCGACGCCTGGTCACCGTGCCCGCCGGGATGAGCCTGCACACGCTCAACGCACTGCTCGCCCGGCACGGGCTCGCGCTGCCCAACCTCGGCGACATCGACGCCCAGACCGTCGCCGGCGCGATCTCCACCGGCACCCACGGCACCGGAGCAGGATACGGCTGCCTGTCCACCTTCGTCACGGCGCTGACCCTGGTCACCGGCACCGGCGAGGTGCTGCGCTGCTCCGCCGACGAGCAGCCGGACGTCTTCGCCGCCGCCCGGGTCGGGCTGGGCGCGCTGGGCGTGCTGGTCGAGGTGACCCTGCGCTGCGTCGACGCCTTCGTGCTGCGCGCCCACGAGCGCCCGGCGCCGCTGGACTCGGTGCTCGCCGAACTGCCGACACTGATCGACGCGCACGACCACGTCGAGTTCTACTGGTTCCCGTACACCGCACGGGTGCAGGTCAAGACCAACGACCGGGTGCCCGCCGACGACCGGCCGCTGCCCCGGTGGCGCGGCTGGCTCGACGACGACCTCCTCGCCAACACCGTCTTCGCCGGGGCCTGCCGGCTGGGCCGCGCCGTGCCGGCGCTGGCCCCGACCATCAGCGCGGTCTCCGCCCGGGCGCTCACCGAACGCACCTACACCGGCCGCTCCGACACGGTCTTCTGCACCCCGCGCCGGGTCCGCTTCGTGGAGATGGAGTACGCCCTGCCGCGCGCCGCCCTGCCGACCGCGCTCGACGCGCTCCGGCGGATCGTCGACGGGCTGCCGTTCAAGGTGCTCTTCCCGGTCGAGGTGCGGTTCACCGCCGCCGACGACATCTGGCTGTCGCACGGCTACGGCCGGGAGTCCGCGTACGTGGCGATCCACCAGTACGTCGGCATGCCGTACGAGCCGTACTTCCGGGCCTTTGAGCAGGTGGCGACCGACCTCGGGGGCCGGCCGCACTGGGGCAAGCTGCACTACCGGGACGCGGCGTCGCTCGCCACGGCGTACCCGCGCTTCGCCGACTTCCTGGCGGTCCGCGACCGGCTGGACCCGGACCGGCTCTTCACCAACCCGCACCTGGACCGGATCCTCGGCTGAGTGCTCCCCGGGCGCCGAGGCGCCCGGGGTCCGTCACTCGGCGGAGCTGGCCGCCTTCTTCGGGGCGGCCTTCTTCGCCGGGGCCTTCTTGGCCGCCGTCGCCTTGGCGGTGGTGGTCTTCTTGGCCGCGGTCGACTTGGCCGCGGCGGTCTTCTTCGCCGCCGTCGCCTTCTTCGCCGGGGCCTTCTTGGCGGCCGCCTTCTTCTTCGGCGCCGGACCCTTCGCCCGCTTCTCGGCCAGCATCTCGGAGGCCTGCTCGATGGTCAGCTCCTCCGGGGTCTGGCCCCGGCGCAGCGACGCGTTGAACTCCCCGTCGGTCACGTACGGCCCGAACCGGCCGTCCTTGATGACCAGCGGCATCTCGGTCAGCGGGTCGACGCCCATCTCCCGCAGCGGCGGCGCGGCGGCACGCCGCTGGCGGGCCTTCGGGGCGGCCAGCAGCGCCAGCGCCTCGTCCAGCGTGACGGTGAACATCTTGTCTTCCGAGTCCAGCGAACGGAACTCGTCACCGCGCTTGACGTACGGGCCGTAGCGGCCGTTGTTGGCGAAGACCTCGACCCCGTCGGGAGCCACGCCGAGCAGCCGGGGCAGGCTGAGCAGCTTCAACGCCTCGTCGAGGGTGAGCGAGTCCGGGGTCTGCGAGCGCAGCAGCGAGGACTTCCGCTCGCCGCTGGCCACGTACGGGCCGAACCGGCCGGACTTGAGCAGGATCGGCTCGCCGGTGGCCGGGTCGTCGCCGAGCTTGCGCTCGCCCCCGCCGCCGAGGAACAGCTCGTGCACCTTCTCCGGGGTCAGCTCGTCGGGCGCCAGCCCCTCGGGGATCGGTGCCCGGTCGCCCGGGGCGCCGCCCTCCTCGCCCTCCGCCTTCGGCGCGGGCTGCTCGCCCGGCACCGCCCGCTGCAGGTACGGCCCGAACCGGCCGACCCGGACGACGACCTCGCGGCCCTCGTCGTCGGTGAAGAGCGGGATCGAGTTGACGCTGCGCGCGTCGATCTCCGTGATGTTCTCGGTGACCAGCTTCTTCAGCCCGCCGGCGTGGGCGATGGCCTGGTCGCCGGTGCCGTTGGCGCTGCCGAAGTAGAAGGAGGTGAGGAAGTCGACCGCGGCGTGTTCACCGCCGGCGATCTCGTCCAGCTCGTTCTCCATGCTGGCGGTGAAGTCGTAGTCGATCAGGCGCGGGTAGTGCCGCTCCAGCAGCCCGATCACCGCGAACGCCAGGAAGGACGGGATCATCGCCTGGCCGCGCTTGGAGACGTACCCGCGGTCCTGGATGGTCTGCATGATCGACGCGTACGTCGACGGGCGGCCGATGCCCAGCTCTTCCAGCGCCTTGACCAGCGACGCCTCGGTGTAGCGCGACGGCGGCTGGGTGTGGTGGCCCTGCGCGGCCAGCTCGTCGGCGGTCAGCGGCTGGTCCTTGACCAGGGTGGGCAGCCGGCGCTCGGCGTCCTCGGCCTCGGCGTTCTCGTCGTCGCTCGACTCGACGTACGCCCGCAGGAAGCCCGGGTCGGTGATGGTCTTGCCGGTCGCGCCGAAGTCGGCCTCCTCCTGAGCGGAGGAGACGGCGCGGATGCGCACCGAGACGCTGGAGCCCACCGCGTCGGTCATCTGCGAGGCGATGGTGCGCCGCCAGATCAGCTCGTAGAGCTTGAACTCCTCGGCCGACAGCTCCTTGGCCACCTCGCCCGGGGTGCGGAAGTTGTCCCCCGCCGGGCGGATCGCCTCGTGCGCCTCCTGCGCGTTCTTCACCTTGCCGGTGTAGCGGCGCGGCTCCGGCGGCACGCTGCGCTCGCCGTACAGCTCGACGATCTGCCGGCGGGCCGCCGCGATGGCGGTCTCCGACAGGTTCACCGAGTCGGTACGCATGTAGGTGATGTAGCCGTTCTCGTAGAGGCGCTGCGCGGTGCGCATCGTCTGCTGCGACGAGAGGCGCAGCTTGCGGGCCGCCTCCTGCTGCAGCGTGGAGGTGATGAACGGCGCGTACGGGCGGCGGCGGTAGGGCTTCTCCTCGACCCGGGTGACGGTGAACGGCCGCCCGTCGAGGCGGGCCGCCAGGCCCCGGGCGCCGCCCTCGTCCAGGTGCACGACGCCGGCGCCGGCCCGGACCCGACCGGTGGTGGGCTCGAAGTCCTTGCCGGTGGCGATCCGGTCGCCGTTCAGCGCGACCAGGGTGGCGTTGAAGGTGCGCGGACCCTCGCCGGCGTTCACCACGGCCAGGGTGGCCAGGATGTCCCAGTACTCGGCGGTGCGGAAGGCCATCCGCTGGCGCTCCCGCTCGACCACGATCCGGGTCGCCACGGACTGCACCCGGCCCGCCGAGAGCTTCGGCATGACCTTCTTCCACAGCACCGGCGAGACCTCGTAGCCGTACAGCCGGTCGAGGATGCGGCGCGCCTCCTGGGCGTCGACCAGGTCGCGGTCGATCTCGCGGGGGTTCGCCACCGCCGCCTGGATCGCCGGCTTGGTGATCTCGTGGAAGACCATCCGCTTGACCGGCACCTTGGGCTTGAGCGTCTCGACCAGGTGCCAGGCGATCGCCTCGCCCTCGCGGTCCTCGTCCGTCGCCAGGAAGATCTCGTCAACCTCCTTGGCCAGCTTCACCAGCTTGCTGATCTGCTGCTTGCGGTCGGCGGAGACGACGTAGAGGGCCTGGAAGCCGTTGTCGACGTCCACCCCGAGCCGGGCCCACGCCTCGCCCTTGTACTTGGCGGGCACGTCGGCGGCGTTGCGCGGGAGGTCCCGGACGTGGCCGAAGCTGGCCTCCACGACGTATCCCGGGCCGAGGTAGCCCGAGATCGTCTTGGCCTTCGCCGGTGACTCGACGATGACCAGACGGGTGGTTCCAGCGTTGCTCGGCACGTCTCTCCCCGACCTCACTCCTGCTCCATGCCCGATTCGGGCCCTGTTGCACCCCACCGGACCACCGGCGGTCCGGATGTCCAACGTAACGCGCCGCCGGGGTTTCGGGTTTCGCGGGCGGCAAACAGCCTCCGCGCGGCGGGCGCCACGGCGCCGCGCGGGCTTCACGGGCCGGACGGCGCCACCGTACACCGTGGGTAGGGCCGGAAGCGGGCCACTGTGACGATGGCGGACCCTCGGCCGAGGGTCACCGAGCCGTTTTACCGGCCGAGACGCCGCCCGGCTGTCCCCGATCGGACACCTTGTCGCCGCGCCCGCCCGACCCGGCGTGATCGACTCCGTTACGGCGGGACGGCGGTGTCCCGGTGGCCCTGATGCCGCCATCTCGCCGGCCTGGGCTCGATCTTGCACACGTGCCTGAGCCGGCGGTCAGGTCGGGGTCGGCCAGGCCTCCGGCGGGGCGGCCGACGGCCGCTCGCCGACCAGCTCGGCCAGCCGGGTCAGCCGCCGACGGCCGGCGATCCGGAAGGCCGGCGCACCGTCGTCGGGCTCCGACACCGCCGTCGGCAGGCCCACGGCGGCGAGCGCCGCCCGCACCGTCGGCCACCACTCCTGGTCAGCCGGGCCGAGCCCGAGCAGGAACCCCGCGGGGTCGGACCGGCCGGCGGCGGCCAGCCAGAGCCGCAGCCGCCGACCGTTGAGATGGAAATGCGCGGGCGGGCGCTTGCGGTCCGCGTCGGTCAGCCAGGCCGTCGCCAGCGGCGCGAGGGTCCGCGCGTACGAGGTGCGCACGCCGTAGCGCTGGTCCTCGGTCGCCTCCCAGCTCGCGGCCAGCCCCCGCAACCCCAGCTCGGCGACGAGCACGTGCACCCGCCAGGCGGCGTCGACCACGACCGACAGTCGGGCGGTACGCCCCATCCGGCCCACCTCGCCGGGGCCGGCGAGCAGGCCGGCCAGATCGGCGACGGATGGGTCCGCCGCCTCGGTGCCGAACAGCGAGAGCTGGCGCACCGGTTCGGGGGGTGAGTCGGGAGGGGTCAGCGACACTCCGGAACCTCGGCGAAGGCCTGTTTGAGCTCTTGATCGTTGAGCCGGCTGGTGTCCAGCGCGCTCGCGTCGTAATCCCTGGTGAGCGTCTCGACCGTGGCCTTGACGCCGTCGTAGAAGGTGGTGGCCTCGCCGGTGCCGAGCCCGTCGATGGTGTCGCGGGCCCGGCCGTACGCGTCCCGGACCTTCTCCAGGGTGGTCTGGAACCCCTTGGAGATCTCCTCGCCGTGCTCGGTCTCCGGCACACCGGCGTCGGCGACCCTGCGCCGGGCGGTCTCGCTGGCGTCCGCCGCACCGGCGAAGAGCCGGACCAGGTTCTCCTTGGCCTGCGCCGGGGTGGTCTGCGCGGTCATCTGCTGGTCGGTGCTGCTGGTCAGCTTGCTGATCTCGGCCCGCCAGGGGGTGAGCGCCTCGCAGACCGAGGCGGCCCAGGCCCGCGGGGTGGGCCCACCGCCGCAGGCGGCGACGGCGAGCACGAGCGTGGCCAGGACCACCGTGAGCTTTCCGGCGGCTGCCGCCCGGCACGTACGCATGCGTTGCAGCGTACGGCCTCCGCGCCGATGCGCCACCGCTCAGGTTTGCCACCCTCCGGGCGTGGCGGACGGGTTCCCGGCCGGCGGTCGGCCGACCGGGAACCCACCGTCGCCTCAGGCGTTGACCGTCTCCGCCCGCTCCGGGCTGCCCGCGCCGGAGCCGCCGTCGGAGGAGTCCATCGCCACGCCCTTGCGCTTGCTGAACACCACCGCGGCCACCACGATCAGGGTCGCGACCAGCGCGATCGTCACCCGCAACGGGGTGTTGCGGTCGTCGCCGACGCTCCAGGCCACCACGGCCGGCGCGATCAGCAGCGAGACCAGGTTCATCACCTTGATCAGCGGGTTGATCGCCGGGCCGGCGGTGTCCTTGAACGGGTCACCGACGGTGTCGCCGATGACCGTCGCGGCGTGCGAATCGGAGCCCTTGCCGCCGTACGCGCCGTCCTCGACCAGCTTCTTGGCGTTGTCCCAGGCGCCACCGGAGTTGGCCAGGAAGACCGCCATCAGCGTGCCGGCACCGATCGCCCCGGCCAGGTACGACGCCAGCGCGCCGGGCCCGAGGCCGAAGCCGACCGCGATCGGCGCGAGGATGGCGAGCAGGCCCGGGGTCATCAGCTCACGCTGCGCGTCCCGGGTGCAGATGTCGACGACCTTGCCGTACTCCGGGCGCTGGGTGCGGTCCATGATGCCGGGCATCTCGCGGAACTGGCGGCGTACCTCCATCACCACGGCACCGGCCGAGCGGGAGACCGCGTTGATGGCCAGACCGGAGAAGAGGAAGACCACCGCCGCGCCGATGATCAGGCCGACCAGGTTGCGCGGGTTGGCCACGTTCAGCGCGTTGAGGATCTCGGTGCCGACGTCGCCGACCCCGGCCGTGGCGTACGAGCTGCGCAGGCTGTCGGTGTACGAGCCGAAGAGCGCGGTCGCGGCGAGCACCGCGGTGGCGATCGCGATGCCCTTGGTGATGGCCTTGGTGGTGTTGCCGACCGCGTCGAGTTCGGTGAGCGTCCGGGCGCCGTGCTCGTCGATGTCGCCGGACATCTCCGCGATGCCCTGTGCGTTGTCGGAGATCGGGCCGAAGGTGTCCATGGCGACGATCACGCCGACGGTGGTGAGCAGGCCGGTGCCGGCCAGCGCCACCGCGAAGAGCGAGAGCGTGATGGAGCTGCCGCCCAGCAGGAACGCGCCGAAGACGCCGGCGCCGATCAGCAGCGCCGAGTAGACCGCTGACTCCAGGCCGATGCTGATGCCGGCGAGGATGACGGTGGCCGCACCGGTCTGCGAGCTCTTGCCGATGTCCTGCACCGGGCGCCGGTTGGTCTCGGTGAAGTAGCCGGTGAGCGCCTGGATCGCGGCGGCCAGCACGATGCCGATGACGACCGCGCCGATGGCGACGAGTCGCGGGTTCTGGTCGACGTCGGTGAGCCCGCCCTCCAGCTCGGCGAAGGTGGCCGGCAGGTAGGCGTAGGCGGCGATCGCCACCAGCACCGCGGAGAGGACCGCGGAGAGGTAGAAGGCCCGGTTGATCGCGGTCAGCGCGTTGCGGTCCGCGGAACGCAGCCGGGTGATGAAGACGCCGATGATCGCGACGAGGACGCCGATGGTGGAGATGATCAGCGGGAAGACCAGGCCGTCCTCGCCGAACGCGGCGCGGCCGAGGATCAGGGCCGCGACCAGGGTCACCGCGTACGACTCGAACAGGTCGGCGGCCATGCCGGCGCAGTCGCCGACGTTGTCGCCGACGTTGTCGGCGATGGTGGCCGCGTTGCGCGGGTCGTCCTCGGGGATGCCCTGCTCGACCTTGCCGACCAGGTCGGCGCCGACGTCGGCGGCCTTGGTGAAGATGCCGCCGCCGACCCGCATGAACATGGCCAGCAGGGCGGCGCCGAAGCCGAAGCCCTCCAGCACCGTCGGCGCGTCCCCCTTGAAGAGCAGGACGACCATCGCGGCGCCGAAGAGGCCGAGCCCGACGGTGAGGAAGCCGACCACGCCGCCGGTGCGGAAGGCGATCTTCATGGCGGCCTCGCGCCCGCCCTGCGCCTCGCGGGCCGCCGCGGCGACCCGCAGGTTGGCGCGGGTGGCCAGCCACATGCCGGCGCCACCGATGGACGCGCTGAACAGGGCCCCGACCACGAAGAACGCGGACCGGCCGAGCTTCACCGCCAGCTCGCTGCCGTCGGTGTCGTGCACCGGGAGCAGGAAGAGGAGCACGACGGCGACGACGACGAAGATCGCCAGCGTCCTGAACTGCCGGAGCAGGTAGGCGGAGGCGCCCTCCTGTACCGCTCCGGAGATCTCCTGCATGTTGGTGGTGCCCTTACCGGCTGCCAGCACGGCCTTGGTCAAGGCGGCGGCGAAGACGAGTGCCACCAGCGCGATCACCGCGGCGATGACGACGTACGTCAGGTTTCCTCCGGAAAGGGACAGCGCGCCGCCTTCGGCGGCCAAGGTCCCGGACATCTATGTCCTCCTGTACCGAACACTGTCGCGCCGGCCAGCGGACGCACTGACCCGACGCCTGGATGCGGTTGCGCAAGCGCACCAACCCACCCCACCGGACCAGCGATGAACGCACATACCCGCTGGTTGCGGGAAGGAGCACTTGCTGACAACCCCGGTACTGTAGCGCCGCCGAGTGTTGGAGGTCACAACCGGGGGACACCCTGTCCGGATGATCTTTGTAACTGTGTTATGAGGAAAAATCTGATATAGGAGCCCATCAGCACGTCGAGGCCGCGACCCCGAAGGGTCGCGGCCTCGTAGACGCAGAGTGCGCAGGTCAGCGGCCGACCGGCCACACCATCCGGACCTCGGTGCCGACGCCCTCCTCGACCGGACGGACCTGGAGGTCCTCCACGAAACCGGCGAGCAGGGCGAAGCCGACGCCGGTCGTCAGCGCCTCGTCGGTCAGCGACTCGTTGGCCAGGTCGTCGGCGTTCAACGCGGCCAGCCCGATGCCGGCCTCGATCGGCGCGCGGTCCACCACCCGCACCGAGTACGCCCCGGAGTCGGACATCTCCACCAGCACCGGGTCGGGCAGCCCGTACTGCCGGTGCAGCGCGACCGCCCGGGTGCACGCCTCGCCGATGGCCAGCCGCACCTCGTCGAGCAGGTTCTCGCGCACCCCGGCCCGGCGGGCCACCGCGACGCCGACCAGGCGGGCGGTGCGCACGTGCACCGGAGCCGGCGAGAAGGAGAGTCGGACCGTCGCCATCACGCGCCGGCGCCGGTGGGGTCCGCCGCGATCGCCGCCTCGACCGTGGGGTGCAGCGGGAACACCTGATCCAGCGCGGTGATCCGGAAGATCTTGAGCAGCGGCTCCTTGTCACAGACCAGGGCGAAGGAGCCACCGGCCGCGCGGAGCCGCTTGAGGGCGCCGACCAGCACGCCGAGACCGGTCGAGTCGAGGAAGTCCACCCGGCCGAGGTCGACGACCACCCGCCGGGAGCCACCGTCGATCAGCTCGAGAAGCCGTTCGCGCAGGCGGGGGGCGGTGTAGACGTCCACCTCACCGCCGACCTCGAGCACCGTGTGCTCCCCCACGGTGCGGGTCGCCAGCGACAGCTCCATCAGTCCCTCCTCCGAGAGCCGTAAACTCTCCTGGGCATCTAACCATCCCCGCCACGACGGCCTCTGGTCACCGGCGGAGGCTCCTCCTTACCCACGCCCGGAGTTGTTCACCTCCGAACACCAGTGCGAGAGTGCAGGACGTGAATCCCGCAGCCACCGTATCCGCAGGTCCCGACCCCGGGCGACCGCCGACGGCGGCCCCGGGCGACCTGCTGCGCCGGCTGCGCGCCCGGCACGGCGACGATCCGGTCACCCACGTCGAGCGGGTCCCGGCCCGACCCGGCGAGCCGGCCCCCTGGCCACGGTGGGCTCCCGAGGACCTGCGGGCGGCGTTCGCCCGACGCGGCGTGGTCGCGCCCTGGCGGCACCAGGCCGAGGCCGCCGAGCTGGCGTACGCGGGGCAGCACGTGGTGGTGGCCACCGGCACGGCGTCCGGCAAGTCGCTGGCCTACCAGCTGCCCGCGCTGGCCACCCTGCTCGCCGACCCCAGGGCCACCGTGCTCTACCTGGCCCCGACCAAGGCGCTCGCCGCCGACCAGCTCCGCGCCGTCGCCGGCCTCGAACTCGACGGGGTACGCCCCGCCACCTACGACGGGGACACCCCGCGCGCCGAGCGGGAGTGGATCCGTCGGCACTCCCGGTTCGTCCTGACCAACCCGGACATGCTGCACCACGGCATCCTCCCCGGCCACGCGCACTGGTCCGGCTTCCTGCGCCGGCTGGCGTACGTGGTGATCGACGAGTGCCACACCTACCGGGGCGTGTTCGGCTCGCACGTCGCGCACGTGCTGCGCCGCCTGCGCCGGCAGTGTGCGAAGTACGGCCGTACCCCCGTCTTCGTGCTGGCCTCGGCGACGTCGGGCGACCCGGCGACGGCGGCCGGGCGGCTCACCGGCCTGCCGGTGGCGGCCGTCACCGAGGACACCTCGCCGCGCGGCGGGGTGACCTTCGCGCTCTGGGAGCCGCCGCTGCTCCCCAATTCCTCGGGGGAGGTCGCGGACCTCGCGCCGGTCCGCCGGTCGGCGCTGCGGGAGACCGCGGACCTGCTCGCCGACACCGTCGCCGAGGGGGTACGCACGCTGGCCTTCGTCCGCTCCCGCAAGGGCGCCGAGGTGGTGGCGGCGAACGCGCGGCGGGCGCTCGACGAGGCGGTACCCGGGCTCGGCGATCGGGTGGCCGCCTACCGGGCGGGCTACCTGCGCGAGGAGCGGCGCGAGTTGGAACGCGCCCTGCTCCACGGCGACCTGCTCGGCCTCGCCTCCACCAACGCGCTGGAACTCGGCGTCGACCTGGTCGGCCTGGACGCGGTACTGATCTGCGGCTGGCCGGGCACCCGGGCGTCGCTCTGGCAGCAGGCCGGCCGGGCCGGCCGCTCCGGCGACGAGGCGCTGGCGGTGCTGGTGGCCCGGGACGACCCGCTCGACACCTATCTGGTGCACCACCCGGAGGCGCTGTTCGGGCGGCCGGTCGAGGCCACCGTGCTCGACCCGGCCAACCCGTACGTGCTCGCCCCGCAGCTCGCCTGCGCGGCGGCGGAGGCCCCGCTCACCCCGGCCGACCTGGACCTCTTCGGCGACGGGGCGAAGGAGGCCGTGGAGGAACTGGTCGCGGCGGGGGCGCTGCGGCAGCGGCCGACCGGCTGGTACTGGCGGCACCGGGAGCGGCCCGAGGTGGACCTGCGCGGCGAGGGCGGCGCGCCGGTCTGCGTAGTGGAAGCCTCGACCGGGCGGCTGCTCGGCACCGTCGACGGCGGCTCCTCGCACTTCCTCATCCACCCCGGCGCGGTCTACCTGCACCAGGGCGTCTCGTACGTGGTCGACTCGCTGGACCTGGCCGACGGGTGCGCGCTGGTGCACGCCGAGGAGCCGGACTGGTCCACCCACGCCCGCGACGTCACCTCACTGTCGGTGGTGTCGGTCCGCTCCTACGTGGACGCCGGGCCGGTCGGGCTGTTCCTCGGCGAGGTGGACGTGACCAGCCAGGTGGTGTCGTACCAGCGGCGGCGGATCGCCTCCGGGGAAGTGATCGACACCCGACCGCTCGACCTGCCGGCCCGGGAACTGCGCACCGTCGCGGTCTGGTTCACCCTCTCCCCGCAGTCGCTGGCCCTCGCCGGGGTGGAGGCGGCCGACGTCCCCGGGGCGCTGCACGCCGCCGAGCACGCCGCGATCGGACTGCTGCCCCTGATGGCCACCTGCGACCGCTGGGACATCGGCGGGCTCTCCACCGCCGTGCACCCGGACACCGAGGCCCCGACCGTCTTCGTCTACGACGGCCACCCTGGCGGTGCGGGCTTCGCCGAGCGGGCGTACGGGACGGCGGCGGCCTGGCTGCGCGCCACCCGGGACGCGATCGCCGAGTGCGGCTGCGAGGCGGGCTGCCCGTCCTGCGTGCAGTCGCCGAAGTGCGGCAACGGCAACAACCCGCTCTCCAAGCCGGACGCCGTCCGGGTCCTCGACGTGGTGCTCGCCAACCTGCCCCGCGACGCCGAGCCGTCGCCGGCCCTGCCGGACGGCGGCGTTCCGTCCGGGTCGGGTGTACCCGCGGCGGTAGACCTGTCGGCCGTCCCGGCCGCGACCGTCGGTTCGCCGGTCGATGTCCCGGCCGCGCCGCTCCTGCCGCGTCAGGACGATCGGACCGACGCCCGGTCGGGCACGGACGCCGAGGTCACTCCGGGCGCGAGCTGAGCTGGGTTCGCTTTCCCGGATACGTGCATGACCGGCCCGGCGGGTGGGCATTGATGCATGGGAGCGCTTCCATGGATGGCTGCTCCATCCTCGGGACGCGCTCAGCAGAAAAGCCGACCCGTCGTTTCCGCACCGGAGGAGGAGCCGTGGCCGACACCATCGCCGAAACCGTCGACCTGCTCTATACGATCGACCAGGAGAAGCTCACCCCCGACCAGCAGATCGCCCTGGGCCCCGCGCTGGCCAGCCTGGCGCAGGCGGAACGCCTCGAACAGATCAACGAGCGGCTGCGCGGAATTCACCAGGTGCTCAACGCCTGGGCGCTGAAGGCGACGGTCGAGGGCGGACGCTGAGCCGCAGGTTGTGCGAGACTCCGGCGCAAACTTCGGAGGAGATATACATGCAGCTCGACAACTTGCAGACGCAGCACCAGTTCCACGTCCGGCAGCGGATCCGGATGATGGTCAACCAGTACGAGGTCCGCGCCGTGGCCCCCGACGGCACCGAGGGAGAGCTGCTGGCGTTCGCGCAGCAGAAGCGGCTCGCCTTCAAGGAGCAGGTCACGATCTACACCGACGACTCCAAGCAGCAGCCCCTGCTCGGCTTCAAGGCGCGACAGCGGCTCGACCTCGGCGCCACGTACGACGTCACCGACGCGGCCGGCAACTCGATCGGGCTGTTCCGCAAGGACTTCGCCCAGTCGCTGCTGCGCTCGACCTGGCACGTCGAGCAGGCCGGCCTGCCGCAGATCACCGGTCAGGAGCGGAGCATGCCGGTGGCGCTGCTGCGCCGGTTCGTGGACTCGCTCTCCTGGCTGCCGTACCACTTCGACTTCGTCGCCGGCGGTCAGCCGGTCTTCACGGTCGTCAAGAAGTGGGGCCTGCGCGACAAGTACGTCGTCGAGGTGCAGAACCCGCAGGTGGACCGCCGCCTGGTGATCGCCATGGCGATCGGGCTGGACGCTCTCCAGGGCCGCTGACCCGCCGAGCGGCCGGGGGCGGGTCCCGCGGGGCGCGCCCCCCGGCCGCTCTGTCACGGCCCCGGCGGCTCTGTCGCGGCCCCGGCCGCTCTGTCGCGGCCCCGGCGGCTCTGTCGCGGCCCCGGCGGCTCTGTCGCGGCCCCGGCGGGGCACTCGGGGCGGTTCGTCGCCGCCCGCGAACCGGTCTGCTGCCACAGGGCAGTGCCGGCTGGGCCGTGCCGGCTGGCAGTGCAGCCGGACAGCGCCTCGCCAGGCAGTGCCGGCTGGCAGTGCCGCCTGGCAGTGCCGCCGGACAGCGCCTCGCCGAACGGTCGGCCTAAACCCGCCGCTGTGGCCGCCGCCCGCAGGCGCGGCCAGGGATCGTCGTCAGTCCCCCGCCCCCAGTCGGCCCGCCCCCAGTCGACCCGCCCCCCAGGCGACCCAGGCCCCAGGCGACCCGGGCCGACCAGTCAGTCCCGGATCGGGCCGGCGCGGGAGGTTGCCGTGGCGATCCGCCGGAAACCTGGTAGCGGGGTCACCGGCACGTGCACGGTCACCAACACGTCCAGGCCGTCCAGGTGACAGCCGGCCAGTCGGGCACCGTTGGCCCGGGCGATCTCGGCGGCCGCGGCGCAGGCCACGCCGTCCCCGTCCAGCGCCCGGCCCGCTCCGGCGAGCGCCGCGAAGTCGGCGCCGACCCGGGCCTGGTGGCGGGCCGTCCGGGCAGTGCCGATCGCCGCACCGAAGACCCCGACGAGGACGAACACCAGGCCCACGACGAGCAGGCACACCGTCGCCCCGCCTCGCTCGGACGCGCCGGGTCGCCGCAGGCATGCCCGCGATCGTCGACACCGTCGCTGCTGGACCTGTACGGCTACCCGACGTCGCGGCGTCACGGCTGCGCCCCGGGCGAGCCCGGCTCGACGGCGGCGACCGTTGTGGCGGCCACGGTGATCCGGGGTAGTCGCGCACCGAGCGCCCGGACGGGCGCCCGAACAGTGGCGGTGACGCGCTCGCCGTTCACCGACACCGAGACGACCGCGCCCTGAGGTGCGATCCGCGTTCCGGCCGCCGTGCCGCTCTCGCCCCGGGAGGCGGCGAGTGCCGCCTCCCGGGCCGCGTCCAGGCAGGCGGCCTTCGTGGTGACCGCGTCGACCGCGGTGAGGCCGGCGAGCAGGAGCAGGAGCAGCGCCGGCAGGCCGGCCGCCAACTCGGCGGTGAACGAACCCCGGTCACGGCCGGCCGGCCGGCGCCGGCTCACTTCAGCGCCCGGTCGATGACCGCGGTCAGGGCGGACTGCACGTTGCCGGAGGTGAGCACCTTGAGCAGGATGCCCGCGAAGGCGACCGCGGCGAGGGTGCCGACGGCGTACTCGGCGGTGTTCATCCCGGCGTCCCCCCGGAGCCGGGCGAGGAGTTTGCGCACTGGTGTGTCCCTTCTCGATGGTTTCTCAGAGCACGTCGCCGAGGACGGCGACGATCACCGGCACCAGGCCGGCGAGAATGAAGGCCGGCAGGAAACAGAGCCCCAGTGGCAGCACGATGAGCACCCCTGCCCGCCGGGCCGACGCCTCGGCGGCGATGGACCGGTCCGCCCGCAGGTCGTCGGCGACCCGGGTGAGCGCACCGGCGAGCGCGGCTCCACTGCGCGAGGTGCGCAACGCGGCGGCGACCAGCCGGTCGGCTCCCGGTACCGCGCCGAGGTGCGCCCAGGCCTCGTCGGGTGCGCCGCCGAGCAGCAGCGTCCGGCCGATCCGGTGGAGCCGCTCGGCCAGCGGCCCGCCGAGGGCGTCGGCGACCTCGAGTACCGAGCGGTCGACCGGCGCGCCGGCACGTAACGTCGCCGCCAGCAGGTCGGCGGCCAGCGGAAGGTCGGCGGCCTCGCGCAGCCGGCGGTCCCGGGCGGCCGGGGACTCGATCCGCCGGAGCAGCCGGTCCGCCACCAGCGCGGCCACCGCTGCGACGAGGCAACCCGACACCCCGCCGAGCAGGACCGCCACCGCCACTCCGGCCAGCCCGGCGCCGAGCCGTATCCGGTCCGGCCACCATGTCGGGCGCCGGTCCGCCGCCGGCCGGACCTGGGGGCCCAGTCCCCGCAACCGTCGGGAGGGGCGGGCGCCCGGCGCACGGAGCGCCACCACCAGGGCCGCCGCGGCGACGAGAGCGCCGGCCGCCCACTCCTGCCGGATCATCGGGCGCTCGCGTCCGGCGTGCCGCCCAACCGCTCCGCCCAGAGCAGACCACCGATCTGCAAGCCCATGGCGGTCAGCGCACTGACCGCCCCGACCGGGGTGTGCAGCAGCACCGCGACCGGATCGGCGCCGATGCCGTAGCCGAGGCCGATCCCGCCGAGCGGCAGGGCGGCGAGCAGCAGCGCGGTGGCCCGGGCGCCGGCGGCCTGGGCCGAGGCGGCGGCCAGCCCCCGGTCCAGTGCCCGGGCGTCGGCTTCGACGCGTTCGAGGAGTTCGGCCAACGGTGCACCGGTCCGGTCGGCCAGCCGCACCGCGGCCCGGGTCAGGCTCCCGAGGCGGTCACCGTCGTCGTCCGGCGTCGGGACGGGCAGGCCGGCCCGCAGGTCGGCGGCGAGACCGCAGAGCTGGTCCAACCTGCGGCGGCGTTCCCCCACGGCGTGCCGCGCCGCCCGCCGCCGGAGCACGGCCCGGGCGCCCAGCACGCCGTACCCGCCGAGGAGGACCCCGGCGACCGGCCCGGCGGCGATGACGCCGAGCGCCGCCGCCACGAGCCCGACCAGGAGCAACGTCCGGCGTGGGCGACTCACCAGCGGCGCGAGGAGCCCCCTGAACCGCTGCGCGGCCTGCACCCGCATCGGCGGCCGGCCAGTGGTCAACGCGCCCGACCACCGCGCGGCGGTGTCGGCGGCCCGGACGCCGTCCGAACCGGCGGCTCGATGGAGGCGGCGGATCTCGCCAGCGCCGAGCCGCAGCGGCTCCACCGGTCGGCGGGAGTCGCGCCGACCGGGCGGCCGGAACGACGGTGGCCTGGTCAGCGCCGCCGCCGGACGGGCAAGCCGGCCGCCGGCCATGGGAGCAGGCGTCGGGCCTCCGACGACCACCGCCACGGTGCACGAGCGGTCGGGAGCCGGCGTGGGCCGGCTCGATCTCGTCCCGACGGACCGGCGCGGGCCGGGCGGTACGACCGCGGCCGGGGCGGTGCCGACCGGCGGCGGTGTCTCCGTCACTCCGATGGCGGGCCCGGAGGCGAGGAGGGCGGCCGGGGCGGCGACAACCGGTGGCGGTGTCTCCGTCACTCCGATGGCGGGCTCGGACGCGAGGAAGGCGGCCGGGGCGGTGCGGAACGGCTCGCCGTCGTGCGGCGTGAGTGCGGGTTGGCCGGGTTTGCCGACCCCGAGCAGGGCGCGGCGTCGCCGGCGGCTGCTGCGGACCGGCCAGGCCACCACCGCCGCCGCGCCCACCAGCAGCGCCGCCACCAGCCAGATCGGAAGACTCATGCCGGCCCCGCCGATCCCGGCCACGGCTCGCAGAGGATCGGTGGCACCGCCACGCCCCGGTCCCGCAACAGCGTGCCGAGGGCCCGACCGGCCAGTCCCAGCCCCCGTCCACGCACCCAGGCGGGCACGACGGTGACCAGGCGGTCGGGCCCCTCCGGCAGCAGGAGGCAGATCGACTCCAGCACCCGGCCGCGCGGCCCACGGCGTACCTGGAGCACCACCTGGAGCGCGGCGGTCACCTGGGCGTGCAGCGCGGCCCTGGGCAGCCCGCCGAGCAGTCCGAGCGCCTCCAACCGGGCCGGCACGTCGGCCGGGGTGTTCGCGTGCAGCGTCCCGGCACCGCCGTCGTGACCGGTGTTGAGGGCGCCGAGCAGGTCGACCACCTCCTTGCCCCGGCACTCCCCGACCACCAGCCGGTCGGGGCGCATCCGCAGCGCCTGCCGGACCAGCTCGCTGAGCCCGACCGCGCCGGTGCCCTCCACGTTGGCCGTACGGGCCTGGAGCCCCACCACGTGCGGGTGCACCGGGTGCAGCTCGGCGGCGTCCTCCACCAGCACGATCCGCTCGGTCGAGGGCACCAGCCCGAGCAGCGTGTTGAGCAGGGTCGTCTTGCCCGAGCCGGTGCCGCCGGTGACCAGGTACGCCAGCCGGGCGGCCACCACGGCCGCCAGCACCGGGGCGACCGGTCGTGGGACGGTGCCCTGGCGTACCAGGTCGTCGAGGGTGAACGGCCGCTGTCGGAAGGTACGCAGGGACAGGTAGGGGCCGTCGGTCGCCACCGGGGGCAGTACGGCGTGCAGTCGGGTGCCGTCGGGCAGCCGCGCGTCCGCGTACGGGGAGCCGTCGTCGAGCCGGCGGCCGGCGGCCGCGGTGAGCCGCTGCGCCAACCGCCGTACGTCGTCGAGGGAGCCGAGCGGCACCGCCACCTGCCGCAGGCCCTCGCCCCGGTCGACCCAGACCCGGGTGCCGTTGACCAGCACGTCGGTGACCTGTGGATCGGCCAACAGCGGGGCGAGCGGCCCGGCACCGACCAGGTCGTCGCGGACCTGGTCGGCCATCCGCAGCACGGCGGTGTCACCGAGGACGGCGGCGGTGGGCTCGGCCCGGACGGCGGAGACGATGGCGGCCGGGGTGACGGGGGTGGCGGTGCCGGCCATCCGCTGCCGGACCCGGGCGGACAGGTCGTCAGGCCGGCCGGTCATGCCGCACCCGGGACCGGCAGGCCGGTCAACTCGGTGACGATGCGCCGGCAGAGCGCGGCGAGCGGGCCCCGCCCGGCCCCGGCCGGCGCCTCACCCCGTTCCAGTCCTCGGCACAACGCCGGCTCGGGCCGCAGCGTGCCGGCGAGCGGGAGACCGAGGGCGCGGGCCACCTCGGTGGCCTTCAACCGGCCGGGTGCTGGCCCGCGCACGATCACGCCGAGCGCGGCACAGTGCGGGGCGGCCGCCGCGACCACCCGGGCCGCCGCCGCGGTCGCCCGCAGCTCGGCCGGTACCACCAGGTACGCCTGGTCGGCCGACTGCAACGCGACCACCGCCGCGTCGTCGAGCTGGCGGGGCACGTCGACCACCACGAAATCCCGGCCACGCCGGGCGGCGTCGACCGTGGCGGCCATCGCCTGGGCCGGCAGGGCCAGCAGGTCTCCCCGGTCCCAGGAGAGGACCACCAGGTCACCCCGGCTGGGCAGGGCGCGGACCAACGCCGGCGCGTCCACCCGGCCGTCGGCGTCGGTCAGCGCCGGCCAGCGCAGGCCGTCCAGCTCCTCCCAGCCGAGAACGAGATCGAGGCCGCCGCCGAGCGGATCGGCGTCCACCAGCAGGGTGCGCAGGCGGGCCCGGGCGGCGGTGACCGCGAGAGCGCCGGCGAACACGCTGGCCCCCGCGCCGCCCCGCCCGCCGAGCACCGCGACGGTCCGCGCCGGCCCGCCGAACGGACGATCGGATCCGCACTCGGTGAACCGGTCGACCAGCCAGGGCTCGGCCGCCGGGAGGGTGGCCACGTGTTCCGCGCCGAGCAGCTCGGCGACCTCCCATGCCGGGTCGAGCTCCCCGGTGCGGCCGACCAGGACCGTGCGCGGCCGCCGGGGCAGCCGCGCCCGCAGGCACGCCTGCGCCTGGTCCCGGCCGACCAGCACCAGCGGTGCCGGCAGCCACCGGGCGCGGGCGGCGGCGGGATCAGCCGCCAGCTCGACCTCCGTACCGCCCGCGGCGGCGAGCCGGAGCAGCTCGTCGAGGAGGTCACCGTCCGCGGTCACCAGGAGCGGCAGCCGCCGGTGCGGCGGAAGTGAGGTACGGGGTGGCATCGCGGCCTCCAGCGGTCCGGCTCGGGGGTGCTGACCCAGACCCTGCTCCGAAGACCCTCCGGTCCACCGGCCTCGACCGGTCGCCTGTGGACAACACCAACCCCTGTGGACAACCCGCGCCCAGCCGGTGGATCTGCTAAGGCGATCCGCTTCCCGCGTCGTTGCCGGAGACCGACGCAGCGCCGCTCGGAGACGCCGCGTCACGTCGCCGCGCCGGCCCGGCGGACAACTGCCCGATCGACCGTGGAAGATTGCCGGCGTCGCAGCTCACCAGCCCCGGAGGCCGGACAATCATCGTCCCGTCCTCCACCCCGTGGCCCATTGACGACCGGCGACACGGCCCGCCGATAATCGGTTTTCCCATGCCACCGACCGGGGTGGCTGCGCTGCCCGGGAACGGGGCCATGGCCGATCCGTCCGACGAGACCCACCGCCCCGACGCGACTTTGCGCATCGGGGGCTGGCTGCCCGAGCCTCGCCGTGCGGGCGGGCTCCCGCCGTACCCGTCGATCACGCCTGGAGAGGCACGGCGCCGCGCCGGCGATCCCGCGCCGGGACCGGCGCGGCAGTTCGCCCGGGAGCCGTCACCTCGCGCCGGCGGTCCGGGGCGGGCGCTGGTGCTGGGCTGCGCCGTGGTCGGCGCGCTCGCCACCCTCGCCGTCGCGGCGTGGCCGATCTGGACGGCTCCGCCGCGCCCTGAGGAAGGCCCGCCGGCCGCCGCGCCGGCAACCGGGCTCGACCAGGCGGTCACGCCCGAGCCGGCGAGCGGCCAACCCACCGTCAGCTTCTCCCCCGCGCCGGTGTCCCTCTCCACCCGGGCCTCGGTGCGGTCGCCCAGCCCCACCGCCCGGCCACGCAACCCCGGCGGGGGTACGACCACCCGCCCGCGCCCGTCGACCACCCCACCCGGGCAGCCGCGCTCGGACGAACTGCCGCCGCTGCCCCCGTCGCGCGAACCGTCGCTGCGCTCCAGCGGCGGCGGCGCGGAGACGTTCGTCGACTTCGTCAACCGGCGAAACTCCGAGGTCGTGGTGCACTGGCTCGACTACGACGGTCAGCGGCGCCGGTACGCCGTCCTGGAACCGGGCCGGTCGTACCGGCAGCAGACCTACCTGGGCCACCCGTGGGTGGTCACCGACGCCGGCGGACGCGGACTGGTCTGCTTCCTGCCCGCGCCCGACGTCAGCCGGGCGGTGATCCGATAGGCCGTGGTGGTCGCGAAACGGGGATGCGCCGCTGGTCAGGAGTTGCCACCCTCGACGGATGCAGACGACTGAGGACCTTGCCGCTGTGCGCTATGCGCGGATGCGCTGGAACACGCCACTGTCGGAGGAGCATGCCGCTCTGCTTCTGCAGCGGCTTGACATCCGGCCCGGCGCGCGAGTACTTGACCTCGGTTGCGGGTGGGGCGAGTTGCTGCTGAGGGCGGTCGCCGCCGGAGGAGTGAGCGGCGCGACCGTGACGACGGGCGTCGGTGTCGACACGGACGACGCTGCTCTCGCGAGGGGCCGGGCACTGGCGGTTGACCGCTCGCTGGACAGGCACGTCACCTTCATGAAGGGGGAAGCGGCCTCCTCGCGGGAGACCGGCGACCGCGTCCTGTGCGTTGGCGCCTCGCATGCCTTCGGTGGAACGGCCGGTGCCCTCACGGCACTCGCCGAGTCCGTACGGCCTGGTGGCCGCCTCCTGTTCGGCGACGCGTACTGGGAGCGGCCCCCGACGGCCGAGGCGGTAGAAGTCTTCGGGGAAGAGACGGTGCCGCTGGCGGATCTCATCGAGCTCGCCCGTGGACTGGGCTGGAGAGTCCTGCACTTCAGCACCGCGGACCAGCGGGAATGGGACGACTTCGAGTCAACCTGGCGCGCGGGGCAGCAGGAGTGGCTACTGCAACACCCGGAAGACCCTCGCGCGACGGAGGTACGCGAGGAACTCGATGACCGGCTGCGCGAGAACGTCGGCGTCTACCGCGGCGTCCTGGGTCTTGCGTACTTCGTTCTCGGTCGCTGAACTGCGACAGCCCATCGTGCTCGTTTCCGCCCGCGTAGCTACCTTACCGATTTGCTCGCGCCATCAGGCCTGCGCGATCGGCAGGACAGGCGCGGCCCCCTGCTCCGGCGGACGCCAGGCTCGGATCCTCCGGTCCGGCAGGTTTCTCCTGGTGGGCCAGAGCTGCACCCGCCAGACGTCGCCGGGTCTCGTGGATCCGGGCCAGCCCCGGTTGACGAAGCCCCGACCGCAGATGCGGACCCCGTACCGCCCGTCGGGCACCTCGCACCCCCGGGACCCCATCGTCGGCGAGCCGTACGACAGCTCTCCGCCGTCGACCTCCAGCGCGCACTCGAAGATCTCTTCCCACTGCCCGAAGTCCCGGGGCGGCGGTTCGGCCCACACCTCGACCCGCAGCGCCATGTCGAAGTTGTTCTGGTGCGGCACGCAAACGAGCACCGTGTGATCGTCGCTGGCGATGCACGGGCCGATTTGCGCCTCCCGTCCGAGCATGCTCAGGTCCGAGTCGCCCTCCGACGTGCCGGAGAGCGTGAACTGCCCGTAGTCCAGTTCGACCGTCATGTCGTGCACCGTGACCGGCGCTGGCGTCCCCACGTCGGACAGTGTGCCGGGCCAGCGGTCATCCCGTCGCCCCCACGATCGGGTCACTGCCCACCGCTACAAGATCGCGAAATGGATGACCCCCGGTGGTGTCGAGGTCGGCTCTCGAACCCTTCCCGCGTTCGCCGATCCGGCAGCATGGTTTACGCAGTGCCACCTAGCATCGGATGAACCCGACATCGCGGGTGCAGGCCGCTGGAACCTCTCTGTCCCGACATTTCGGCCGGTATCGGCCGGTCCGGCCTGCATGCTGACTGTGACGAATCGGAAGGAAAGCGGCATGGGCTACATCACGGCCAAGGACGGCACCGAGATCTACTACAAGGACTGGGGTGCGGGCCCGGTTGTCACCTTCTCCCACGGCTGGCCCCTGAACGCGGACGCGTGGGACGGGCAGATGCTCTTCCTCATGCAGAACGGTTTCCGGGTCGTCGCGCACGACCGCCGCGGTCACGGCCGGTCGAGCCAGGCGTCCGGCGGCAACGACATGGACGGTTATGCCGACGACCTCGCAGCGGTCATCGAGGCGCTCGATCTCACCGACGCCACGCTGGTTGGGCACTCGACCGGCGGTGGTGAGGTCGCGCGCTACATCGGCCGCCACGGGACGGGACGGGTCGCCAAAGCCGTCCTCATCTCCGCCGTGCCGCCGATCATGGTGCAGACGCCGGACAACCCCGAGGGCCTGCCCATCGACGTCTTCGACGGGCTGCGCGCCAACCTGATGAAGGACCGGTCGCAGTTCTACCAGGACCTGGCGCAGATGTTCTACGGCGCCAACCGACAGGGGGCACAGGTCTCGAAGGGGATCCTCGACCAGTTTTGGCTGTGGAGTATGCAGGCCGGCCTGTGGAACGCGTACGCGAGCATCAAGGCCTTCTCCGAGACGGACTTCCGCGACGATCTCGCCAAGTTCGACATCCCCACCCTGGTGCTGCACGGCGAGGACGACCAGATCGTCCCGGTCAAGGACTCGGCGAGGAAGACGGCTCAGCTCATCGCGAACGCCAAGGACATCTACTACCCGGGCGCGCCGCACGGCATCACGTCCACGCTCCAGGACCAGGTCAACAAGGATCTGCTCGCGTTCCTGAAGAGTTGACCGAGGCGACATAGCCTTGGGCTCACCCACTGCGCACTCGCTGACAGCGCCCCCATCAAGGAAGGAGACGCCCTGTGAGCTGGGCGGGAGCACATACCCCGAATAGGGACGACCCCGGTCGGGGGGAGCCTGATCCGTCGCGTTGCTGGGTGTCGGCGCGTGCTGTCTACTCCGATCCCCTGCATGGAATGCACCGTCTCAGGTGGTCGTCATCGTATTACTGCCTAGACACGTATAGAGCTGGTAGAAACGGGCGAGCTGATGACGACAAGCAGGGCGGCCGCGGTAATGCGGAAACCAGGGCAACCGCAGCGGCCGACCTTCCTGGACCTCTTCTTCGACCTGGTGTTCGTCTTCGCGCTCACCCGGGTCTCACAGCGGCTACTCACGGACATAACTTCCCAGCGGCGAGTTGTCCTCACCGAAGTCGGCCAGACGCTGGTGGTGCTGCTGGCCCTGTTGATCGTCTGGTTCGTCACAGCGTGGGTAACGGATCTGTACGACCCGACGCGGCCGGAGATCCAGCTGGTGGTCGTCGGGACCATGTTCGGCGCCTTGGTGATGGCGGTCGCGGTGCCCGAGGCGTTCGGCGCTCGGGCCCTGGGCTTCGCCGGCGTGTACGTCGCGATCCATATCGGCCGTCAGCTCGTCCTCGTGCCGGCCCTACGCGGCCACAAGGCGCAGCGTCGATCGGCGGGGGTTCTCCTATGGTTCGCGGTATCCGCCGTGCCGTGGATAGTCGGGACGACCTTTCCCGAGAGTCCAACACGTGGGGTGTTGTGGACGCTGGCGATAGCCATCGACCTCGCGGGAGCCATGCTGCTCTGGCCCACACCGTGGGTTCGTCGCACGGCATCCCAGTGGCCCGTCGTGGCCGAATACCTGTCCGAGCGCTACCGGCAGTTCTTAGTCATCGCCCTCGGCGAGTTGATCCTGGTCACCGGTATCACCTACAGCACCAAATACCTCCCAGGAGGCCACGCCGCCGCGTTCGGAGTTGCGTTCGCCACCACCGCCCTGCTGTGGCGGATCTACATGTACCGGGCCGGCGACCTACTGCCCGATGCCATCGCGGTGGCTCCCGATCCACGCCAACTCGTCCGACGGGCGATCCTCGCTCACCTGCTCATGGTGATCGGCATCGTCGCCGTCGCCGTCGGCTATGAGTTGGTCATCGAGCATCCGTTCGGACGTACCGACTCGGCCTGGATCGGCGTCATCCTCGGCGGGCCTGTCCTGTTCCTAGCCGGACGCGCCCTCTTCGAGTACGCGGTATTCGCCCGGGTGTCCCGCTCCCGGCTGATCGGGGCACTAGTGCTCGCCGGCATCTCACCAGCGATGATCCTCCTGCCGCCACTGGCCGTCGCCATCACCGCTGCTGTCGTCCTAGCCGGCATCGCCACCTCCGACGGGCTCCGCGCCAAGGGACGTCCACCCGAACCGCCGTCACCACCCCGCTAGACAATCGGAACGGCCTCTCCAGCCGAGACGCCCGCACACCGCGATCAATCAGCCCGCTTAGAGAGTCGGCCGGGGCGGGGTTCCGGTGTTGCCACCGACCCGTTTCCCTGGGCCGCTCACCGAACCCTTTGTCGTCGGGCCAGCGCCAGCGGGGCTGACGGGTAGGGGGCGCCTGCCCGGTCCTCGTCCGGATCGACCGGGTTACCTCGATGTTGTCTGTGAGCGTCTGGGAGCGGCCCCGATCGCCGTCGAGATCGACAGGACCGACAAGCAATGGTCGTCACGCAAACTGCTCTGCGAAGCCGACGCGGGAGCTGTCGCAGTCTGGGTTCGCTGGGGTAGCCCTCGGACCTGGATCGTGCCGCATCCGGTGGCCCTGGTCGGCATTCCCACCACCCGCCGCCGTGTCGCCGGCCGCCTCCTCTACTCCCGCGCCGAGGTAGACGCGCCCGTTGCAGCGGCAGCACCAGCACCACCCACGGCTGTCCGCTGCCGTGCCACCCGAAAGGGCGCTCCCTGCTTCGGCTACTCCTGGGCCGAAATTGGTCAGCGCCTCGGCATCACCCGCCAGGCCGCTCAGCAGCGCTGGGGGGACCGGCCATGACGAGCACCTTCTACGACCCGGCCGGCACCCGATACGGCATGCCCACCTACCCCTACCGGATGGCACCCGAGGGCCTGGCCACCCGCCGGCAACTGCGCGCCGCCGGCCTGCGCCCCGCGGGACACGAACCGGTCGCGCAACTGCTGTGGAGGCGCGGCAAGCGCGTCGCCTACCTCTACCGGGTTTCCCTCGCCGCACCCAAACGCGTCGCCACTCCCGCCCAGCGACAAGCGATCGCCAAGGCGCTTCGCGCCCGTCGCACCTGCCGTGTCTGCGGGCTGGTGCAGCCCTACTACATCCCCCGCCGCTACGGCTGCTGCCTCGACTGCCAGGGAGGCGACTGATGACCACCGCCATCACGAACCTCGCCGCTCAGGAGCGGATGACCCCGGACGGCTACGTCGTGACCGCCATCGCCGGTGACTTCGCCGCCCGGGGCGAGCTGCCCTTCGAACGGTTCCTGTCCGGCTACTACGCCGAATCGCTGCGCATCATCCACGAAGCCCACCTCACCGACTGCACCGCCGCCGACGGCCAGCACTGCGCCACCTGCAACGGCATCCGCGTCGGCCTCGCCGGCCTCACCGCCGAAGAACGCATCGTCACCGGCGGGCCTGCACTGGGGCGAGTGCGCCGGATTGCCCTGGTCGTCGGTGGACCTCGATCGTGCCGTGCTGGGCGTGGTCCAGGTCGCCGAGGAGACCCACGGCGGCATCCTGCTCCGCTCGTACCCGAAGAGGCGCGCTGGCGTGCGGACCGTGCCTCTGCCGGGCTTCCTGGTGTCCGCGCTGCGTCGGCTGCGAACCGACGCCGGTGATCCCGACCCGCGAACGCTGGTGTTCCGTGACCGCGTCGGTCGCCCACTGCGCCGGTCGAACTTTCGCCGCCGGGTCTGGCTGCCCTCGCTGGTCCGTGCCGGGCTGCTCGGCCAGGTCGTCAACACCGGCCCGCACCGGTACCGCGCCGTCTGGCCCGACCGGGAGGGCGTCGAATGGTCGGCCGAGTTCACCACCGAGCGGGAGGCCGTCGCCAGCGTGGCAGCCAAGGGGGTCGGCGGGATGCGGTTCCACGACCTGCGGCACACCTACGCCACCTGGCTGGTCACCGACGGCGTCCCGATCAACCTGGTGCAACGGGTCATGGGGCACGAGCAGGCGTCGACGACGCTGGATCGTTATACGCACACCCCGGCCGACTATGCCGCTCGGATCTTGGATGCCTTCACGCTGCCTGCTGACGATCTGCTGACTCCGGCCGGGGAAAGCCCTCTGAGAGCGCGTTGGATGAGGGCGAGGAGGGCCTGTGAGCTGCGGCGGAGCATTTACCCCGAATAGGGACGACCCCCGTCGGGGGGAGACGGGGGTCGTCGGGAGGTTCGGCTCCGGGGGGGTTGAGCCGAACCACTCAGCGGTCACGGGGGGTGCAACCGCCGAGGGCCTGCGAGTTGTCCGAGATATGAATACTCGTCGTGAGGACAAGCATGCCCGAGCCGAGTGTTCACGTCGAGTGGTGTCGACCCCACTCAGGGCGAAAATGTGACCACAGCGTGTGATTGCCGTCACGTAGAGCAGGGGTTGCAACGGCTCGCCCGCAGGTCGGAGGGGCTGGTGACCCCGGGCACCCGCCGACCTTAGACCATCGGGCTAGACTTTCGCGCCGTGGGCCGAAGTGCCGCTTTCTTCGATCTGGACAAGACCGTCATCGCCAAGTCGAGCGCCCTGGCGTTCGGTCGGCCGTTCTACCGGGACGGGCTGATCACTCGGCGTGACGTCGTCAAGTCGGCGTACGCGCAGCTGATGTTCCGGCTGGGCGGCACCGACGAGCAGACCATGGCCCGGACCAGGGACTATCTCGCCACGCTCTGTAAGGGCTGGCCGGTGGAACAGGTCCGTCAGATCGTCGCGGAGACGCTGCACGAGCTGATCAACCCCTACGTGTACGCCGAGGCCGCCGCCCTCATCGAGGAGCACCAGGCCGCCGGCCGGGACGTCGTGCTGGTCTCCGCCTCCGGCGAGGAGATGGTCCGCCCCATCGGTGAGCTGCTGGGCGTGACCGACGTGATCGCCACCCGGATGACGGTCGAGGGCGGCCGCTACAGCGGCGAGGTCGAGTTCTACGCCGCCGGCCCGAGCAAGGTCGAGGCGGTCAGCGAGCTGGCCACCGCCCGGGGCTACGACCTGGCCGACTCGTACGCCTACTCCGACTCGTACAGCGACCGGCCGTTGCTGGAGTGCGTCGGCCACCCCACGGTGGTCAATCCGGACCGGGCGCTGCGCAAGCTCGCGGTGGAGAACGCCTGGCCGGTGCTGGAGTTCCGGCACCCGATCCCGCTGGGCCGGCGACTGCGGGAGCGCCCGGCCGTGCCGGTGGCCGCGGCGGCGCTCGGCGTCGGCGTGGGAGTGGCCATCGGCATCGCCTGGTACGGCCGGCACCGCCGCGCCAAAGCCACCCCGGTCGCCTGAGCACACCCGCCGGCCCGAGCGGCCCGGAAGGCGGCAGGGACCGCCGATCGGAGCAGGCAGGAAGGCGGCAGGGACCGCCGATCGGAGCGGGCAGGAAGGCGGCGAGGACGCCGGCAGGGCGACAGGGCCCCGCACGGGGTCAACCAGAAGGGGTCAGGCGGCGGCGAGGATCTCGTCGCCGATGACGGTGAGCTGGTCGGCGCCCACCTCGACGGCCGACATGTAGTGCCTCAGCCAGGAGCGCAGCCCGTCCGGGGTGCCGGTGGCGAAGGCGCCGGCCGCGCCGACGTACTCCGGCTCCCGCTCCCGGTGCCCGACGTCGACGGCGACCAGCCCGCGCGGGTCGAAGCCGCGGGACATCAGCACCAGCCGGGCGGCGGCGCGGGCCACCACGCCGGACGGGCCGGCGAACGGGCGCAGGTTCAGCAGCTCGCCGTGCACGACGGCGGCCAGCACCAGCGGGGGGACGTTGGTGCCCCCGGCGACCAGCCCGGCGAGGCCGTCCAGCCGCGCACCGACCACCGGGTCGGCCACCGGACGGCCCAGTTCGTCCTCGGTCACCACGTTGCGGGCGGCGAGCACGTGCAGCTTGGCCAGCGCCTGCCGGGGAGCCTTGGGCCACAGCTCGGTCAGTCCGGGCAGCGCCCCGGCCACCCGCAGCGCCCCCTGGAGCACCGGCTCGGTGACCGTGCCGGCGCGGACCGTCTCGCGTTCGTGGGCGTACCCCTCCAGGGCGGCGCTGGCCACCGCGGACCTCAGGCTGACCTCGGCCGCGACCTGGCCGCCGTGCCGGCGCAGCGCGCGGTGCCGCATCGCCTCGTCAACCCGCTCGCGGGCCCGCTCGACGGCGGGGGCGATGTCGGCGAGCGCGAGCAGCGGGGCGAGCGGGTCCGTGGTCACCCCGCCACGCTAGCGACCCGGCGGCCTCCACCGGCCGCCACCCGCCGGGAACGCGACCCGCGCCACCGCCCCGCGCCGGGCGACTGCCCGACCGCACCCCGGTTGACGTGCCTTGGCGGCATGTCGCGGCCACGAGCGCTCCGGACACCGCGCCACGCCGCAAACGGCGGGGTGGCGGCGCCGGCGGCGAGGGCGGGAAAGGGTGCGCTCCGGGCGGCGGAAGCCGCCGGGCGCGCGGTGCGGGCCGCTCGGCGCGTACCGGCCGGACGAGTTGTCGCGGCCTTCCGGGCCCACGACTACCCTCAGCCGGGTAGGAGACGCAGGTCACCCGACGAAGGAGTCACCGCATGAGCGAGGCATTGGCCAACCTGCTGAACGAGACGCGCCAGTTCCCGCCGCCGGCCGCACTCGCCGCGGAGGCCAACGTCACCGCCGACGCGTACGCGGAGGCCACCGAGGACCGGCTGGCCTTCTGGGAGCGCCAGGCCGGGCGGCTGGCCTGGGCGAAGCAGTGGGACCAGGTGCTCGACTGGTCGAACCCGCCGTTCGCGAAGTGGTTCGTCGGCGGCCGGCTCAACGTGGCGTACAACTGCCTGGATCGGCACGTGGAGGCCGGTCGGGGCGACAAGGTGGCGATCCACTGGGAGGGCGAGCCGGGTGACACCCGCACCCTCACCTACGCGGACCTGCACAGGTTGACCTGCCAGGCGGCGAACGCGCTGACCGAGCTGGGTGTCACCGCCGGCGACCGGGTGGCGATCTATCTGCCGATGATTCCGGAGGCCGCGGTCGCGATGCTGGCCTGCGCCCGGATCGGCGCGACGCACAGCGTGGTCTTCGGCGGCTTCTCCGCCGACGCGCTGACCAACCGGATCCAGGACGCCAGCGCCAAGGTGGTGATCACCGCCGACGGTGGGTACCGGCGGGGCAAGCCGTCGGCGCTGAAGCCGACGGTGGACGAGGCGGTGGCGAACTGCCCGTCGATCGAGCACGTGCTGGTGGTCCGCCGTACCGGCGAGGACGTCGCCTGGTCGGCGAAGGACCACTGGTGGCACGAGACGGTGGAGACCGCGCCGGCCGAGCACACGGCGGAGGCGTTCGACGCCGAGCACCCGCTGTTCATCCTCTACACCAGCGGCACCACGGCCCGGCCGAAGGGCATCCTGCACACCACCGGCGGCTACCTGACCCAGACGGCCTGGACGGCGCACGCGGTGTTCGACCTGAAGCCGGAGACGGACGTCTACTGGTGCACCGCCGACATCGGCTGGGTCACCGGGCACTCCTACATCGTGTACGGGCCGCTGGCCAACGGCGCCACCCAGGTGATGTACGAGGGCACCCCGGACACCCCGCACAAGGGCCGGTTCTGGGAGATCGTCGACAAGTACCGGGTCACCATCCTCTACACCGCGCCGACGCTGATCCGCACCATGATGAAGTGGGGCGAGGACATCCCGGCCGGCTTCGAGCTGTCCTCGCTGCGCCTGCTCGGCAGCGTCGGCGAGCCGATCAACCCCGAGGCCTGGATGTGGTACAGGCAGCACGTCGGCCGGGGTGAGCTGCCCATCGTGGACACCTGGTGGCAGACCGAGACCGGCGCGATCATGATCTCGCCGCTGCCCGGCGTCACCGCGGCCAAGCCGGGCTCGGCGATGACCCCGCTGCCGGGCATCAGCGCCGACGTGGTGGACGACCAGGGCAGGTCGGTGCCGAACGGCGGCGGCGGCTACCTGGTGCTGCGCGAGCCGTGGCCGTCGATGCTGCGCACCATCTGGGGCGACGACAACCGGTACATCGAGACGTACTGGAGCCGGTTCGAGGGTATGTACTTCGCCGGTGACGGGGCGAAGAAGGACGACGACGGGCACATCTGGCTGCTCGGCCGGGTCGACGACGTGATGCTGGTGTCCGGGCACAACATCTCCACCACCGAGGTGGAGTCGGCGCTGGTGTCGCACCCCTCGGTCGCCGAGGCGGCGGTCGTCGGCGCCACCGACCCGACCACCGGCCAGGCGATCGTCGCGTTCGCCATCCCGCGCGGCACGACGGACACCGCCGGCGAGGCGGGCGAGAAGCTCATCACCGAGCTGCGCAACCACGTGGCGAAGACGCTCGGGCCGATCGCCAGGCCCCGGCAGATCATGCTGGTGCCGGAGCTGCCGAAGACCCGCTCCGGCAAGATCATGCGGCGGCTGCTGCGGGACGTGGCGGAGCACCGTTCGCTGGGCGACGTCACCACGCTCCAGGACTCCTCGGTGATGGAGCTGATCTCCTCGGGGATGGGCGGCGGCAAGTCCGACGAGGACTGACGGCAGGCGTACCCGATCGGTTGGGTGACGGTCCGGGCGGACCGTCACCCACCGTCGTTTTCTGACGGGTACGTCGCGGCGCGTGCCGTCGGCGTCACATCGGTCGGTCGGGGGAGGCCGGAGAAGCTGAACGGCCACAGGAGACGTCGACCCCTGTCGTTCAATCTTTTTCTGATTTAGGTTCACGCAGGTCGGGTCGGTTCGATGGACATCACATCGATACAGTGCGCCGGCCGACTCCTCCCTCCCCATGCCCGAGAATTGGAGCGGCATGAACACATCTCCGCAATCCGGGTCGCGTCGACGCCTACTCGTCGCGCTGCCCGCCATCGCCCTCGCGGCCACGTCACTGACCGTGACGAGCAGTGCGGCGGCCCAGACGTCCAGCCCCCCGAGGGCCACCATCGGAGCGGACGAGTTCTACATCAACTACGCCGAGCCCGCCGTGCAGCCGGACACCACCGGTCCGGAGGTCAAGGGCGCCGGCGGTATCTACGCCCCGGCCCTCGACAAGGCGAAGGCCTACGACCGCAAGTACGCCGGGGGCAACCCGGTGGCGGCGCGGGAGCTGGCGAAGCTCGAGGCCAAGGCGATCAAGACCGGACAGAACCCGCGTCAGATCAAGGGAGCCAAGGGCACCCAGACCGCGAAGCTGCTGACCCTGCTCGTGGAGTTCAACGACCAGGCGAACGACGACTTCACCGACGTGATGGTCCCCAAGACGGTCTTCGAGGACCGGAGCTGTGTCCTCGGCGCCGTGCAGAACGGACCGAAGCACAACGGCATCCCGGACCCGGCGACGCTGCCGCACGAGGACAACAACTCCATGTGGGTGCCGGACTTCTCGCCCGAGCACTTCGACAAGATGCTCTACACCAAGGAGGGCATCACCGAGCGGGTCCGCAAGGACCTGACCGGCCCGGACGGCAAGCCGGGTGTCAGCCTCGCCGGCCGGACGATGCACAACATGTACCTGGAGATGTCCAAGGGCGCGTACACGGTCGACGGGCAGGCCAGCCCTTGGATCACCGTGCCGCACTCGGAGGCCTGGTACGCCGCGTCCCGCTGCTTCCAGAACGAGCAGGGCGAGTGGGTTGCCGGCGCGATGCAGTCGATGAACGGTCACCCGGACAACCCGCTCGGCGCGGGCCGGCTGGCCACGGACGCGGTCGACGCGCTGGCCAAGATGGACCCGAGCTTCCCGTGGGCCGACTACGACATCGAGGACCAGGGTGACGTCGACGGCGACGGCAACTTCAACGAGCCGGACGGCGTGATCGACCACCTGGTGCTGGTGCACGCCGGCATGGGCAAGTCCCGCGGCGGCGGCGACCAGGGCGTCTACGCGGTCTGGGCGCACTCGTCGGCGGTGGCCGGCGGCTACACCGTCCCGGGCACGCAGCTGAAGGTCTCGAACTACATCGTGCAGCCGGAGGACGCCGGCGTCGGCGTCTTCGCCCACGAGTTCGGCCACGACCTCGGCCTGCCGGACCTCTACGACACCTCCGGCACCCCCGGCTCCGACTCGGACGTCGACTTCTGGGACCTGATGGCGTCGGGCTCGCACTCCGGCGAGATCTTCCAGGCACTGCCGACCCACATGGGTCTCTGGGACAAGTGGGTGCTCGGCTGGGCCGATCCGCTGACCGTCACGCCGGGTTCCGTCCCGCGTGACGTGCAGCTCGGGCAGACCTCGAACACCCCGGTCGGCACCAAGGACGGCATCAAGGTCAACCTGCCGAACAAGGTGATCACCCTGGCCACCCCGCACAGCGGTGCCAACATGTGGTACGGCGGCGCCGACCAGGACTGGGCCGACGTGAAGCTGTCCCGCCAGGTCGACGTGCCGGCCGCGGCCGACGCGAAGTTCTGGATGTGGAACAACTACGTCATCGAGGAGGACTGGGACTACGGCTTCGTCGAGGTCTCGACCGACGGCGGGACCACCTGGTCCGAGCAGAAGATCTACGACGCCGCCGGCAACCTGGTCTCCACCGACGACGGCTACTCCGACCCGAACGGCCGGATGGGCGACTACGGCGGCAAGAAGTACGGCCTGACCGGTGACAGCCACGGCTGGCGTCACGACTACGTCAACCTGTCGGCGTACGCCGGCAAGACCGTGCAGCTGCGGCTGCGGCAGGCCACCGACGCCGGGTTCCTGGAGCGGGGCTGGTTCGCCGATGACTTCTCGGTCACCGGCGGCGGCGCCACCACCTGGAGCGACGACGTCGAGGGCGGCGCGAACGGCTGGACCCAGACCGGCGGCACCTGGGCCGGCACCACCGGCGCCGGTTGGCACTTCGACTCGGGCACCCAGGTCAAGGCGCACTACTACCTGGCCGAGTGGCGCAACTTCGACGGCTTCGACAAGGGCCTGAAGTACGCCTACGACACCGTCTACTCGCACGAGGCCTGGAAGGTCGACCGGATCTCGTACAACGCTCCGGGCATGCTGGTCTGGTACCGGGACACCGCGCTGGGCAACGTCAACCACGTGAGCGCCCAGCTCACCGCCCTGCCGAGCTACGGCGCCAAGGGCGGCCTGCTGATCGTCGACTCGCACAACCAGCCGCTGCGCCGGGCTGGTGAGGCGGCGGTCAAGGACACGTCGACGCTCGACAACCTGCCCAGCCGTCCGCAGTCCTCGAACGCGGCCTTCTCGCTCACCTCGACGTACCCCTTCCAGGAGTGCCTCGAGGCGACGGACGAGCCGTACAGCGAGTACTGCACCAGCTTCGGCGCCCAGGCGCCGGTGGCCGGCTTCAGCGACGCGAAGGGCTGGTACCCGGGGATCGAGGTTCGCAGCGGGAAGCTCTTCGCCCGGGACCCCGACGCTTCAGTGGTCATCCCGTCGAAGGGCGGCGTGCCGTACACCACCCGGATCACCAACCCGGACGGCAGCCCGGCCACGGGGCTGTACGGCACGAACCTCGGGTTCACCGTGCTGGGCTCGGGCAACCCGGGTGACCAGGGTGCCGCCTACGGCGTCACCATCACCATCAAGCGGACGGCGAAGGACAACTCGTACGCCACGGTCCACGTGACCCCGGCAACGAACTGATCCGTCCGGTTTCGTCCCACGGGACACACGGCGGGGCCCGTTCGGAGCACACTGCTCCGGACGGGCCCCGCTCTCTTACGCCCTCCTACATCTCCCCGCAATCGGTGTGACATTTTCTCGACCACCAGCGCTCCATTTTGGGGACCCATAACCGCCGTCACTCTAAGTGATCGTGGCCGAACCGTAACCAAAGTTGACGGTTGATTTGCGGGCTGGTTGGTGCCGATTTGACCCGGAATGATGGGCGCTCCTCGGCGTAATTGACCCGTGACAACTGTTTGAACCTCTGTCATGGTGAGTGACGCATGACATGACAGAGACGGCTCTGGTTGTCCCCGTCATGTAACAGTTCCACAAAGGAGGAGGACCTTTGAGGAGACGAGTCACGGCGGGCCTGGCCTCGGCCGCGGCCGCGCTGCTGGCGGCCGGCGTCGTTACGGCCCCGGCGTCCGCCGCCCCGGCGGCGGAGCCCACCCCCGGCGCCGACAAGGCGAAGCACGGCAAGGACAACCTCCCGGATCCGAAGGCGGATCAGCAGCGGGAGCTCAAGAAGCAGGCCATCGCCGACCTGCTCTCCGGCAAGGCCAAGCTTCAGACGCGCAACGGCTCGAAGGTCATCCAGGTCAAGGAAGACCTGTTCGTCGAGTACCAGCAGGCGCCGAAGACGGACCCGATCTTCACGATGCTGGTCGAGTTCGGCGACAAGACGGATCCCCGGACCGGTGGAGCTGCCGGCCCGATCCGTAACCAGATCCCCCAGCCGGACCGCAACTGGGACGGCGGCGCCACCGACGACAACAGCACGCTGTGGCGGTCCGACTTCAACCGGGCCCACTTCCAGGACATGATGTTCGGTCCTGGCGAGTCGATGCGGGACTTCTACTTCCAGCAGTCCGGCGGGCGCTACACCGTCAACGGTGACGTGAGCGACTGGGTCAAGGTTCCCTACAACGAGGCGCGGTACGGCAGCAACGCCATCTCCGAGGCCGACGGGTACTGGAACTTCGTCAAGGACAGCGCCACCTCCTGGTACAACGCCCAGGTGGCGGCGGGCAAGACCCAGGCCCAGATCAAGGAGTACCTGGCCCAGTTCGACATCTGGGACCGGTACGACTTCGACGGCGACGGCAACTTCAACGAGGCCGACGGCTACATCGACCACTTCCAGGCGGTGCACGCCGGTGAGGGCGAAGAGGCCGGCGGCGGCGCCGAGGGCGAGGACGCCATCTGGTCGCACCGGTGGGCCGCCTTCCCGAACCTCGCGGGTTCCGCGGGTCCGGCGGGCAACCTGTCCGGTGGCGTGCAGATCGGTGACACCGGCCTCTGGATCCGGGACTACACCACCGAGCCGGAGAACGGCGGTCTGGGCGTGTTCGCCCACGAGTACGGCCACGACCTCGGTCTGCCGGACTACTACGACACCGCCGGCGGCGACAACGGCGTCGGTTTCTGGAGCCTGATGGCCTCGGGTTCGTGGCTGGGCCACGGCACTGAGGACATCGGTTCGACGCCGGGCTACATGGACCCGTACTCCAAGCTGTTCCTCGGCTGGTTGAACTACTCGACCGTGGAGTACGGCAAGGGCAGCACCCAGGTGACGCTCGGGCCGGCCGGCGACAGCGACGGGCCGAAGGCCCAGGCGGTCGTGGTCAACCTGCCCTCGCAGACCCAGACCACCTCGTACAACACCCCGTTCGGGGGCTCGTACGAGTGGTGGGGCGGCAGCGCGGACGACCTGAACAACACGCTGACCCGTCAGCTGGACCTGACCGGTGCGACGTCCGCGTCGATCACCGCGAAGGCGTCGTACGACATCGAAGAGGACTACGACTACGTCTACGCCGAGGTGTCCACCAACGGTGGCGCCAGCTGGACCTCGCTGAGCAACTCGCTCATCGACGCCGGTGAGACCGGCGTCGACGGCTCCACCAGCGGCAACTGGGTCGACCTGACCTACGACCTGTCGGCGTACGCCGGGCAGACCGTGCAGTTCCGCTACCGCTACCAGACCGACGGCGGCGTGCACCTCGCCGGCGTGTTCCTGGACAACGTCTCTCTCGTCAAGAACGGCGCCACCGCCTGGACCGACGACGCCGAGACGCTGGACGCGGCGTGGACCGCGAAGGGCTTCACTCGGATGACCGGTTCGATCACCGACGTGTACCCCCGCTTCTACATCGCGGAGAACCGGTCCTACGTCGGCTACGACGACACCCTGCGCACCGGTGGGTACAACTTCGGATTCGGCAACACCCGGCCGGACTTCGTGGAGCGCTTCGCGAACCACCCCGGCATGCTGGTGTGGTACGTGAACCTCGCGTACGGCGACAACAACACCTCGCAGCACCCGGGCTACGGCCTGAACCTGCCGGTGGACGTTCGCCCCGACAAGATCAACGTTGGCGGCCAGGGCACCATCAGCAACCGTCGCAACGGCTTCGACGCGACGTTCAGCCTGTACGCCAAGCCGGCGCAGACCTTCCACCGCAACGGTGTGGCGGTCACGCTGCCGGAGCTCGCCCCGAACCCGATCTTCAGTGACAGGGGCATCGCCAAGTACTGGACCTCGGGCAACGCGTGGAACTCGGTGAAGGTGGCCGGCACCGGCACCACCATCGAGATCCTGAAGCAGGGCACCAACCCGACCGACGACATGGTCGTGAAGGTCAGCAACTGATCAATGTGTTAACAGTGGGGCCGGTGGCGTTGACGCCACCGGCCCCCGTTGTTTTGCACCCGCCGCAATCTGATCGAAATCTGTCACTATGATCCACCACTCGCGGATTCGCCCTGCTCATCGCATTGATGAACCGCACCGGTGTGACGGTGAAAAGCATTCCCAACAAAATCTTGCAACAAATCGACGCCTCTGTCTTCCCACGCGTCCCAGGAGTGTCTATCTTCACCATCAGTCCCACTAGTGGGACGACTTCACCGGCCCGTACCCCCGTTGGGCCGGTTCCCTCACACCGGAGGTACCACGTGCGCAAAGTCGCAGTGGGTCTGCTCGGGCTTTCGCTGACGGCGACAGGACTGGTGGCGGGCACGTCCGCCAGCGCCGCGCCGACACCGAAGTTGCCGGCGGCCGCCCCGTCGGTCGCCGAGCCTGCCCATGTCGACCACGATCTGCCCAACCCGCTCGAGAACAAGCGGCGGGCGCTGCGCCAGGAGGGCCTGAGCGAGGTCCTTTCCGGCAAGGCGAAGGCACAGAAGATCAACGGCAGCACGGTCGTCAAGGTCGGCAAGACCCAGGCCGAGGGGCAGGCCGCCCGCACGGCCACGGCCACCAGCCTGACGCAGGACCAGTATGTCGAGCTCTCCAGGGAGCGGACCGACAAGATCTTCGTGATCCTGGCAGAGTTCGGCAACGATCGGCACCCGAACTACCCGGACCAGGACACCGACCCGGACACCGCGGGCCCGACCCGGTTCGACGGGCCGCTGCACAACGAGATCCCGGCCCCCAACCGGGCGGTGGACAACTCCACCGTCTGGCAGGCCGACTACAGCGCTGACTACTTCCGCAAGCTCTACTTCGGAACGGGTCAGGGCGACGAGTCGCTGAAGCAGTACTACGAGGCCCAGTCCTCGGGTCGCTACAGCGTCGAGGGTGAGGTCACCAACTGGGTCAAGGTGCAGTACAACGAGGCCCGGTACGGCCGCTCCGACGGCTACCCGTGCGCCTCGAGCGTCTGCACCAACACCTGGGCGCTGGTCCGCGACGCCGCGAACCAGTGGGTCGCCGGCCAGAAGGCGCAGGGGCGCTCCGACGCGGAGATCGCCGCCGACGTCAAGGCGATGGACGAGTGGGACCGCTACGACTTCGACGCCGACGGCAACTTCAACGAGTCGGACGGCTACATCGACCACTTCCAGATCGTCCACTCCGGCGGCGATCAGGCCGACGGTGACCCGTACCAGGGCGAGGACGCCATCTGGAGCCACCGCTGGTACGCCTTCGCCTCCGACCAGGGCAACACCGGCCCGGCCAACTTCCCGGCCGGCGGTACCCAGATCGGCAACACGGGCGTGTGGATCGGTGACTACACCATCCAGCCCGAGAACGGCGGCCGCAGCGTCTTCTACCACGAGTACGGCCACGACCTCGGTCTGCCGGACGACTACAACGTCACCAGTGGTGGGGACAACAACAACGAGCACTGGACCCTGATGGCCCAGAGCCGGCTCGGCGCCAAGAACGACGGTGGCATCGGCGAGCGGGGCGGCGACCTCGGCGCCTGGAACAAGCTCCAGCTCGGCTGGCTCGACTACGAGGTGATCGTGGCCGGCCAGAAGCGCACCCTGGAGCTCGGGCCGCAGGAGTACAACACCGCCAAGGCCCAGGGCGCCGTCGTGGTGCTGCCGCAGCGGGAGTACACCTTCCAGAACGGCCAGCCGTTCGAGGGCACCAAGCAGTTCTTCTCGGGCAACGACGACGACCTGAACACCACGATGACGCGGACCATCGACCTCACCGGGAAGACCAGCGCCGCGCTGTCGATGAAGGGTCGCTACAACATCGAAGAGGACTACGACTACCTCTTCTTCGAGGCGTCCACCGACAACGGCCAGACCTGGGCGACGCTGCCGGGTACGGCCAACGGCAAGGCCCTCAAGGAGATCTCGCCCGGGCGCTTCGCCCTGGACGGCTCCTCCGGCGACAACTGGGTCGACGTCTCCATCCCGATGGACGCCGCGGCCGGCAAGGTCGTGCAGTTCCGGCTGCGCTACCAGACCGACGGTGGTGTCTCCTCGGGTGGCTTCTACGGTGACGCGATCACCGTCACCGCCGACGGGCAGACGGTGCTCAGCGACGGTGCCGAGGCCGGCGCCACCGGCTGGACCCTGAACGGGTTCTCCGTGGTGGAGGAGACCTACAAGCGGACGTTCGACAACTACTACATCGCCGGCAACCGGTCGTACGTCTCGTACGACCAGTACCTCAAGACCGGCCCGTACTTCTTCGGCTACGCGAACACCCGGCCGGACTACGTCGACCACTACGCGTACCAGACGGGTCTGCTGATCTCCTACTGGAACCTCCGGTGGGCCGACAACGACACGTTCGTCCACCCGGGCGAGGGTCGTAACATGATCATCGACGCGCACCCGCGGCCGATCTACAACCTGACCGGCAACCCCTGGCGAGCCCGGGTCCAGGTCTACGACGCGCCGTTCAGCCTGAAGAAGGCCGACTCGTTCACGCTGCACATCAACAGCCAGCCCTCCTACATCCGGGGTCAGGCCGCGCAGCCGCTGTTCGACGACACCCAGAAGTACTGGTACGCGGAGCTGCCGAACCACGGCGTCAAGCTCCCGGCCACCGGCACCAAGATCCGGGTCCTGGAGCAGGACGGCACCTCGCTGAAGGTCCGCTTCTCCTGAGCCACTGATCAGCGCTCCACCGATGCCCGGGCAGGTCACCTGCCCGGGCATCGCCCTTTCCGCCGCCGGCACGTCCGGGACGGAACCGAGGAGGCCCCCGGCGAGTCCCATCCGGGTGACACCACGAACCGCCGCCCTGCCGGCCGCTGTCGCGCTGGCGCTGCTCGTACCCCTGGCGGGCTGCGCCGGGAAGGGAGACTCCGTGTCCGACGACCCGACGCCGGTCAACCCGCCCGCCTCGGCCGGCGCGGCGTCCCCGCCGCCGTCCCCGCCCGCGACCGCGCCCTCCGGCCCCCCGGTCCCGTCGGCGGGCCGGCCCACCCCGCTCTCCGCGACCGAACCGCCGGCCCTGCCGCGACCCCCCGGGCCGCCGAAGAAACCCACCGACAGCCGGGTGACCGACGTGCTCGCCGGCCGGATCACCCGCGGCGGCTCCGGTCCCTGCTACGGCCTGGTCACCGACGACGGCCGGGAGTACGCCCTGCACGGCAGCGGGATGGGCGTCTTCGGCACCGGGACCACGGTGCTGGTCACCATCGCGCCGGGCGACCCGGCACACGACTGCGGGCCGGGCACCCGCGCGAGCATCGTCAAAATCAGCCGGGTCGGCTGAAATACCCCTAGGCGGGCGTCCAGAGCGGATCGCGGCCGATGAACCCGATCAGCCGGGTTTGCGCGTCGGCGTCGGCAGGGGTGGGGACGCGGAGGCCGTACTGGCCCGACGAACGGATCACCTCCTCGATCGGCTCCATCCCCGCCAACAGCACCGCGCAGAAGTCGGTGTCGAGCTGATCGTCCTGCCCGGTGGCGCGGGCCAGGTCCCACGTGTGCATGAACACGTCGGAGGTGTAGAACCGGTCGATCGCCTGGTCCAGTGGCACCTCGCCCAGGTGCCGATTCGTGAGCATCCGTAGCGCGGTATCCGGATCGTCCAGCAGCGCCTGCACCCCATCGCAGTGTGCCTGCCAGGCGGCGACCGGGTCGTCGTGCACGCTCGGCCCGCTGGGCAGCTCGACGCCGGCGCCGGCGGCGAGGAACGGTGGGAACCATTCGACGAGGTGGCCCACCACGTCGCGGGCCGTCCAGCCGGGCACCGGCGAGGGAGCATCCCAAGCCTTGGCATCGCGGACGCGGTCGGTGAACGTGGCCGCGATGCGGCGGTGCCGCTCCGCGGGGTCGAGGTCAGACAGCGCCATTGGCCAGCATCCTCTCGAGCTTGGTGTAGCCGTCTTCCACGCCGATTTCCATGCCGCTCTTCAGCCAGGCGTCGCGGCTGGAGAAGCTGTCCACGAGAGACTGGGTACGGAGCCTGCTCCGGCCGTGGCCGAGGTCCTCGAACCAGAGCGTCTCCAGGGCCACCCCGTCCGGGTCGCCCTCGAAGGTGAACGTCTGCACGATGCGATCCGGCCGTATCTCGTGGAAACAGCCACGGAAGCCGAACTCCGATCCGTCCCGGATGGAGACGAACCGGAAGCTGCCGCCGGTACGCGCGTCCCAATGGTCGATGCGGGTGTCCATGGTGTTCGGGCCGACCCACTGGGCGAAGAGCTCCGGGTCTGTGTGCGCCCGCAGCAGCCGTTCGGGTGTGGCCTGGAAGTCGCGGGTGATCCGGATGATCGGAACCGTGGGATCCGCTTCCACCGTTGTCATGACTGGCGCTCCTCGTCCTCGTTGGTATCGCTCATCGCGGCCAGGACCCGGTCGAGGCGCTGGTAGCGATCCTCGGCCTGGCGGCGGTACCGCTCGATCCACTCGTCCATCAGATCGAGCGCTCCGATCTCCAGGTGCACCGGGCGCGGCTGCGGGCCAGGTGATCGCCGCACCACACCCGCCTCCTCCAGCACCCGCAGGTGCTTGTACACCGCCTGCACGCTCATCTGGTACGGCTCGGCGAGCTGGTTCACCGTGGCGTCGGCGACCGAGAGCCTCGCCACGATGTCGCGACGCGTCGGGTCGGCGAGGGCCGCGAAGACCTTGGACAAGGTGTCGAGCGACATCAGCGCCCCCGTTTCAACCGATTGGTTTAAAGACACGTTAGGCGGCCGGTGCAACGAGGTCAAGGGCATGCGGCACCAACACCAGGGACCGCCATCCGCACCCGGTGGGACCGGGACGAACAGGAACGCCTTTGATGATCCGCAGGACAGAACACCTAGGCTGTGCCCCATGACCGAGCAGCGCCGCGGGCCCGTTGACGAGTCCTGCGTCCTGACCGAGGGGCCGTGGACGCACCGGTTCGTCGGCGCGAACGGCAGCCGCTTCCACGTCGTCGAGGCCGGCGCCGGCCCGATGGTGCTGTTCCTGCACGGCTTTCCCGAGTACTGGTGGGCCTGGCACCAGGTGCTGCCGGCGGTCGCCGACGCCGGCTTCCGGGCGGTCGCCGTCGACCTGCGCGGCTACGGCGCCAGCGACAAGCCACCCCGGGGGTACGACGGCTACACCCTCGCCGCCGACGTCGCCGGACTGATCCGGGCGCTGGGCGAACGCTCCGCGACCGTGGTCGGCACCGGCGCGGGCGGCCTGATCGGCTGGACGGCGGCCTCGTTCCACCCCAGCCTGGTCCGCCGGCTGGTGGTGCTCGGCGCGCCGCACCCGCTGCGCCTGCGGGCCGCCATCTTCGCCGACCCGCGCGGCCAGTTCGCCGCCTCCACGCCCACCCTGAAGTTCCAGCTGCCCCGCTACGAGCACCTGCTGACCCGGGACGGCGGGGCCGCCGTCGAGGAGATGCTGCGCCGCTGGGGCGGCCCGCAGTGGACCCGGGGGCCGGAGTTCGACGCGTACGCGCGGAGCTGCCGGGAGGCGATCCAGATCCCGCAGGCCGCGTTCTGCGCGCTGGAGGGCTACCGCTGGGCGTTCCGGTCGGTGCTGCGGCTGCACGGCTACCGGTTCGTCCGGCTGATGCAGAAGCCGCTGGTGACCCCGACCCTGCAACTGCACGGGGCGCTGGACACCGCCTCGTTGCCGCGTACCGCCCAGGGCTCCGGCCGGTACGTCACCGCCGAATACGAGTGGCGGCTGCTCGACGGCGTGGGGCACTTCCCGCACGTCGAGGCCCCGGAGACGGTGCTCGGCGAGATCCTCCGCTGGTCGAAGTCGTGACCGGGCGGGCGGCGGATCAGACCCGCTGCTCGCGCAGGTCGGCCACCTCGCTGGCGGGTGCCCAGCCCTGGTAGACCCCGAAGTCGAAGACCTCCAGGCCCATCGCCTGCGCCACCGGCCAGCGCCCACCGGTGTACTCCACCCGCAGCCAGCCGTCGTGCTCGCCGAGCACCACGAACGGCTGCCCCTGCCAGGTGCAGGTGGTGCGCACGTACGCCAGGTCCTCGACCTCGCCGGCCGGGACCACCCGGACGTGCCGGCCGGGGCGTACCTCCTCGAAGCCGTCCCCCGGTTCGGGCTGGTAGATGCGGACGTCGTCGCCGTCCGGGCTGGCCTGGTACTCCCGCCCGCGCCACCGGGCCACGTAACCGTCGCGCATCACGGCTCACCCACCTGTCGCCAGAGCAGCGCGTCGGTGTCGAGGAGGGCGACCACCCGCTCGGTGCCGTCCGCGCCGATCCGCCACAGCTGCGCGCCGTGCGGCAGCCGAGCGCTGTCCACCTTGAACTCGGCCACCACCTCGGTGCTGTCGCCCGGGGCGAAGCCGTTGCCCCGGAACGGTGGGCGCTCGATGACCCAGCCCTCCATCGCCCGCATGGCGGCCTCGTTCTGCCCGCCGTACGGGATCCGGTAGAGGCTCGGCCGGTACGCGGGCCAGCGCAACACGTAGATCCGGTCGGCGTCACGCGCGAACGGCGAGGCCGGGTAGCCGAGACCGAGCGCGTCGTGCAACTGCGCCGGGGTGTTGAGGTGCGCCAACTCGTTGGCCCGGTGCACGAAACCGGAGACCCGGTCGTACCCGCGCTCCAGGTAGTAGGCGAGCTGGCTCGGGGCCACCGCCTTCTGCATGGTCACCGGCCGGGTCGGGTCGGCGACCTGCGGGGCGTACCGGGGCCGCTCGGCCGGTTCCTCGACCGCGACCGCCTCCGGCTCGGTCTCGGTGTCGTCACCGAGCCCCACCTCGGCCGCCCAGTTGGCCAGCCCGACGATCTGCTCGCCGGGCAGTTTGGCCCCGATCGGGCTGCCGGGGTTGACCGCGAAGGACCACACCTCTTCCGGCCAGCGCCGGATCAGCTGCACGAACCGGACCTCGACGGTCTCCGCCGGCTCCGGGCAGTGGTCGGCCAGCCGCTCCGGCGAGGTGTGCACCACCACGTACGTCTCGCCGTCGAGTTCCTCCGTACGCCACACGAAACCGGGATCACCGGGACGGCTGCCGGGCGCCGAGTCCGGTGCCACCGGCAGGAGCACCCGGGCCAGGAGCAGCGTGGAGAGGAAGGTGTCGGTGCTGCCGGAGCCGGCCGCGTCCAGCAGGTCCTCCTCGACCGCGTTGGCGGGCTGGAACGCCTCGGCCGCCTGAGCCGGAGTGACGCGGCCGGCACCGCTGGACGGCGGAGCCGCCTCGCCCGGCCGGGTGTCGGCGGCGGCGGAAGGGCCGGTCAGGGTCGGCCCGGCGGGCTCGGCCACCGGAGTCTCCGCCGGCGCGCCGCCGAAGGCCGGGGCGACGGGCGGGGTGGGCACGGTCGCCGCCGGCTGACCGACGAAGGCCGGCGAGACGGGTGCGGCGGGAGAGGGCACCGTCGCCTCGGGCCGCGCGCCGAAAGCCGGCGACACGGGCGCGGTCGGGGCCGTGAAGAGCGACTGCGTGCGGTCGTCGGAAACCGGGGCGAGGGGCTCGGTGGGTTCCTCGTCGTCCGGAGCGGCCTGCGCCGCGGACCCGCCGCCCGGCACCGGAGCGATCGGCTCTGTCCGCTGCTCAGGAGCCGGGAAGACCGACCCGGTGCGCTGCCCGGCAGCCGGGAAGACCGGTTCCGTCCGCTGCTCGCGGGCCGGGAAGACCGGTTCCGTCCGCTGCTCGGGGGCCGCGAAGAGCGGCGAGGTGCGCTGCTCGGCGGCCGGGAAGACCGGTTCGGTGCGCTGCCCGGCGGCGGGGGAGATCGGCTCGGTGGGGTCGTCGGCGGACGGGGAGGCGAAGGCCGGGCGGGGGAAGGTCGTTCCCGCCGGGCCGGCGGCGGCGAACTGCCCGCCGCCGGCGGAGCCGTTCATGCTGGCGCTGTTGTCCAAGCCGGCCGTGGCCGGCGCGCTCCGCTCCGGCGCCGGGGTGACGGGCAGGTCCCGGGACTCGATGACGGTGCCCTCGATGACGATGGGCGAGAAGCCGCGACGCGGTGCCGGCGGCCCGGAGACCGGCTCGGCGATCGACACCGGCAGCTCCTCGACCGGCCGCGCGGACGGGTCGGGAAGGCGCTGGGTCTGCTCCTCGGCGGCCGGCGCCGCGGGCGTGGGGTGCCGTCGCGGCAGTGCCTGGGTCGCCTCGGCGTCCGGCGTCGGAACCCGGAACGCCCGGGTGGACTCCTCCGCCAACGGGTCCGGCCGTCGGTCCGCCGGCGCGGGGGGCGGCGCCTGTCCGTCGGGCCGGTCGAACTGGAACGCCCTGGTCGGTTCCTCCTCCGGCCGCGCGGACGCCGGGCGGCGCCGGGGGAAGGCCTGGCCACCGAGCCCAGGCCGCGGCGGCGGCGCGGCCCGCTCACCGGTACGCAGCGGGTCCCGCGACGCGCGGGGCGAGGCACCCCGCTCGGAGGCCGGCTCGAAGAACGAGCTGCGGCCGTTGGGCGGGCCGCCGTCCCCGGCGAGACGGGCGCCCAGCCCCTCACCGAGGAGCCGACGCCGGGGCGAGGTCATCCAGGGCGCGACGGGCGGCCGGGGAGCCTGGTCGGGATCGGACGGTGGCGTGGCGACCGGCCGGCCGTTGGCCGAGTCCGCCGGTGGTCGAGGCTCGCCGCCCGGCCGCGTCCCCCCGACGGTCGGCACGACCTCCGGGTACGACGCGGCCGCCGGCACCTCCGGATACGACGCGGCGGCCGGCACCACCGGGTCCGTACCCGACGACGGGCGCGGCCGGTCCGGTTCCGGCCGGTACGGCGCGGCCGAGGGGTGGGCGGGGTGCGGCACCCGCGCCGGCCCGGGAGCGCCGGGGCGGGCGGCCGAGGCGTCCGGTCCCGCGCCGATGGCGGGCGTGGGGGCCGGCGGCGCCACCGGGCGCGGCTGTGATCGGGCGTCCGGGGCGAGGTCCCGCGCCTCGTTCGCCGGGGCGGGGCCGGTGGTGTCGGCCTGACCGCGGGCCACCGACTCCACGCGCTCCAGGCGGGCGCGGGCGCCCATGGTGCGACCGGGCAGGCGGACGTCGCCACGGGAGAGCTGGGAGACGAACCACGCCGGCAGGTAGCCCTCGATCGGCAACCCCGGGTTGACGGCCAGCCACCACTCGTGGTTGGGCCAGGTGGCGGCGAGGTCGGCGTACGGGGCACGGCGGCTGGGACCGGCCGTGGCACCGAGGCAGCCGCGCAGCGCGGCGGTGGAGGTGAAGGCCAGCACGTGCGTGCGGCCACCCGTGGTCCAGGTGCCCCAGCCCAGCGGCGCCTCGCCGGCGAGGGCCTGTGCGGAGACCGGCAGGAGCAGCTCGGTGCCGGCCAGGATGCGGAAGTAAAGTTCCTGGTTGTTGGCGTGCAGCGCGTCGCGCATCGCCGTCTCGGCCTCGGTAGCCGGCTCCCAGTCGGTCACGGCCACCTCTCCTCCCGCTAACAGGCCATAGGCATCGCGTACAACCTACAAGGTACGAGCAAGATCACAATGGGCTGACCGCGTGCGGTCGCGAGGCGATAACATCGCGTTCCGGAGTCGACACGATACGGAGGCGGTCGATGCACCGGCCCAGCGCGCGGCCGACCTTCGCCGGCCTGGCGGCGGTCCTGCTGACCGGCCTGCCGGCGCTCGCCGTATCGTCGGCCACCCCCGCCCGGGCCGCCGCGCCGACCTGCTCCGCCCCGCTCGCCCCGGCCCGCTCGGTCACCGGCACCCCGTGGGCCCAGCGCCGGTACGCCCCGGAACGGCTGATCCCGCTGGCCACCGGCGCGGGAGTGACCGTCGCGGTGATCGACTCAGGGGTAGACCGGCGGCACCCGCAACTGCGCGGCCGGGTGCTCGACGGCGCGGACTTCCTCGACCCGGGCGGCGACGGCACCCGCGACTGCGCCGGTCACGGCACCGGGGTGGCCAGCCTCATCGCGGCCGCGTCCGTCGACGGCGTCGCCTTCCACGGGCTGGCCCCCCGCGCCCGGATCCTGCCGGTGCGGGTGAGCGAGCAGCAGGTGGTCGAGGGGCGGGAGTCGGGGCGCACGGTCGGCGCGGCGGACTTCGCCCGGGCCATCCGGTGGGCGGTGGACCACGACGCCGACGTGCTGAACCTCTCCGTCGTGCTGTACGCGGACAACCCGGCCGTCCGGGAGGCGGTGCGCTACGCGGTGCGCCGGGACGTGGTGGTGGTGGCCGCCGCCGGCAACCTGCACGAGAGCGGCGACCCGCGCCCGTACCCGGCCTCGTATGACGGGGTGCTCGGGGTGGGCGCCATCTCCCCGGACGGCACCCGCGCCGCCTTCTCCCAGACCGGCTCCTACGTCGACCTGGTGGCGCCCGGCAGCGACGTGCTGATGGCCGCGCCGGAGCAGGGGCACCACCGGGCCGAGGGCACCAGCTACGCCACGCCCTTCGTGGCCGCCACCGCGGCGCTGGTCCGGCAGTACCGGCCCGAGCTCAGCGCGACGGAGGTGGCGCGGCGGATCGTCGGCACCGCCGACCCGGCGCCGGGCGACGGTCGGGGCGGGTACGGCGCGGGCGTGCTGAACCCGTACCGGGCGGTCATCGAGACCGGGGCGGCCGCTACGGCGGGCGCGCGCGGAGCGGCGGCCCTGCCTGCGGACCGGCCCGATCCGGCGCTGCTGGCCCAGCGGGCGCGACGCGCGGCGGCGCGGGACCGGGCCCTGCTGGTCGCCGGGGTCACCGGCGCGGCCGTGGCGGCGGCGGTGCTGCTGACCCTGGTGCTGCCGCGCGGCGCCGGGCGGGGCTGGCGCCCGGCCGGACCGGCCTGACCCGCCGGTGGCCGGCACGGCGACGGCGGCGCCCACGGGATCGTCGGGCGCCGCCGTGCGGCCGGGCTCACTGGAACAGGCCGACGTTCTTCTTCTCCGTGTCGAGGTAGTCGGTGGCGGAGTCGTCCACCGCGAGCTTGATGTCGCGCAGCATGGCCTGCAGGTCCTGCGAGGCGGACCGCCACCGCGCCTGCCGCTGCTCGTACGCCTGCTGCGCCTCGCCGGCCCAGCCCGCCACCAGCGGGGCGGCGTCGCGCTCCAGCTGGCCGAGCTGCGAGTCGAGCGTGTTCAACGCCTTCTGGATGTCCGCGCTGGCCTGTTGCAGCGCGGCGAAGTTGACGACCAGGACACCGTGGTCCATCGGATGCTCCTCCCCCTGGGGTGTGGTTACAGCGGCAGCTGGATGCCGCGGTTGGTGCCGGAGACCCGGCTGGCCGCCTCGTCGTCGGAGACGTCGTACTGCCGGCCGGCGGTGCGGATCGCCGACGCGGTCTCCCGCAGGGCGCGCTGCAACGCCGCCTGGTCCTGCGACCACTGCTGCTTGACCTGCTCGAACGAGCGGCCACCGGCACCGCGCCAGGCCTGCTGCAACACCTCCAGCTCGGCCATCAGGCCGCTGAGCATGCTCTGCAGCGACTGGTCCACCTGCTCGAACTTCGCGGCGGTCTGCTGCATCACCGCGGCTTCTGCCTGGGTCTGGGCCACCCGGACGTCACCTCGTCTCTCCGTCGTGGCTGCCGCCGGACGATCCATGGACGCCTCGGGGGCGGGGCCCACGGCGGCGACGGTCAGCCGAACTCGTCGCTGACGGTAGCGGCCCGATCGTCGTTGTGCTACCCCCTCGTCCTCCCCTGTGGACAACCGGCACCGGCGGCTTCCCTTACCATGGGTCACGTCGCCGTCGCGGTACGGTGCGCAGCGGTGGTCCGGCGGCGGCCCGGCGGTCCGACACGTCGAGCGGAGGAGACGCGGTGACGGCGAGCACGACGGCACGGCCGGCCCACCGCCAGCCCCTCCCACCACAGTGGAACGCGGTCCCCGCCCGCCGGTCGACCGCCGTCCGCGCCGGTCAGGTGGTGGCCGCGCAGGTCGCGCTGGCGCTGCCGGTCGCGGCCCTCGGCCGGGGCGCGGCGGTGCTCGCGCTCGCCCTGCTCGCCGCCGGGCTGCTGCTCGCCACGGCCTGGGTGCGCTGGCGCGGCCGGTGGCTGTTCGAGTGGCTCGGCACCGGCGTCGGGTACGCCAGCCGCCGGCGGCTGCTCGCCCCGGCCGCCGGCCCGGCCGCGCTGCTGGACCTGGTGCTCCCCGGCGCCGTGGTGCGGTCGGTGGAGCTGGCCGGCGGGCCCGCCGCCGTGATCGACGACGCCGCCGGGCTGACCGCCCTGATCGAGCTGGGCGATCCCGGCGACCTGCTCGGCGACGGCCCGCACGCGCTGCCCGGGCCGGCCGCGCTGCTGCCGCCCGCCACGACCGAGCACCCGCCGCTGCGGGTCCAGCTCCTGCTGCACGCCGCCCCGGCCCCGGCGCCCGGCGCGGCGGGCGGGACGGCGGGGACGTCGTACCGGCAGTTGACCGAGGGGCGGCTGCCGGGGCAGGAGCGGGCGCTGCTCGCCGTCCGGGCGCTGCGGGTGGACGGCTGGTCGGACGAGGAGCTGCGCCGGGCCCTCTCCGGCACCGTACGCCGGCTGGTCCGCCGGCTCGGACCGGTCGGCGCCCGACCGCTCGGCGAGCACGCGGCGCTGCGCGTACTCGGGGAACTGGCCCACCACGACGGTGGCCGGCCGACCCGGGAGACCTGGCCGGCGGTGCGCTCCGCCGACCTGCTCCAGGCCGGCTTCCGGCTGGCCCGCTGGCCCGACCCGGGCACCGAGCTGGGCCGGCGGCTGGTGCCCCGGCTGCTGGCGTTGCCGGCCACGGCGACCAGCGTGTCGCTCTGCGCCGGGC
>NZ_JAGPYL010000284.1:0-755 GCF_018070095.1 Micromonospora sp. U56 | reverse complement strand
GCCTGCCTCGCGCGCCTGCTGGCGTGCGCGCAGCCCGTCGTTGAACACCACCCGCGCGCACCCGAACGCCCGCGTCAGCGAAACCTGCTGAGCGGGCGTCGGGTAGACGCGGTAGTTGTACCGAAGCTGCACATTAGACAGTCTACCATTGGTCTATGGCCGAGTTCTCGAACGTTCGCACCGGCAGACACTGCGTCTTCACCCTGCACGCCCATTTGGTCTTCGTAACCAAGTTTCGGCACAAGGTGTTCGATGACCGGCACCTGACCCGCCTGGAGGAGATCATGCGGGCGGTGTGCGCCGACTTCGAGACCGACCTGGTCGAGTTCAACGGCGACGGCGAACACGTACACCTACTGGTCAACTTTCCGCCCAAGGTGGCCCTGTCGAAGCTGGTCAACAGCCTCAAGGGCGTGTCCTCGCGGCGGATGCGACAAGAGTTCCCCGACCTGGTCCGCCACTACTACCAAGCCAACAAACTGTGGTCAGCCTCGTACCTCGCCGGCTCCCTCGACGGCGCACCCTTGACCATCCTGCGCCAGTACATCGAGCAGCAAAACCGTCCCGATTAGAGCACGCTCGGGCCTGGCGGCCCTCCCGCGCGGGCCTTCACCCCCGCCCTAAAGGGCAAGGCCGTGAAGTTAAGGATCGGCCTGGTCTGTCAATGCGGGTTGGCCTGCGAGGATGTCGATGGTGAGGGTGGCGAGGTAGCTCTTGCGGTCGACGCCGAGGCTCTTGTAGGCGTAGCGGGACAG
>NZ_JAGPYL010000283.1:0-762 GCF_018070095.1 Micromonospora sp. U56 | reverse complement strand
GCCATGACCCCATCGTGCCTGACGGACATATCTGTGCTGGGAATCGTCATCGAAGGAAGATCCATCCTCGCCCCGGGAGGGCTACTTGCTCTGAACCACTGGACTCACCCAACCCTGACACCCAGGGACCTGCTGGTCCCCGGCGAGGCAGGCGGGGCACTGCCCACAGGCGCAGACGAAGGGCGCGGTGACCCGATCGCCGGGCTGCCAGCCGCGTACGCCGGCGCCGACCGCCGTGACGACGCCGGCGTACTCGTGGCCGGGGACGTGTGGCAGGCGGATGTCGGGATCGTGTCCCTGCCAACCGTGCCAGTCGCTGCGGCACAACCCGGTCGCCTCGACGCGGATGACCGCGCCTCCCGACGGGGGCACCGGGTCCCGGACGTCGCGGACCTCGGGTCGGGCACCGAACTCGTCGAAGACCACGGCACGCATGCGCCGCATCCTCACATGCCACGGACCGGCCGGCCTGCCCACCCCGCCGGACCACGGCATCTGCCGCGAACGGCCTGTCCAGCATTTATCACCCACAGCATCCGCCGCCCTCGGGGCGCTGCTGCTCGGTGACCTCTTCGTCGGCACCGAAGAGGTCACTGGTTCGATCCCAGTATCGCCCACCGTAGATATTTGCAGATCAGAAGCCCGTCGCCGGAATACCCGGTAACGGGCTTCTTGCCGTGTGCCCCTTAAATTGGGAGCAGATTGGGAGCAGCCCGCTGCCCGCGACGTCGGCGACCACCAGCGGCATGACGTTCGTGGCGC
>NZ_JAGPYL010000282.1:0-769 GCF_018070095.1 Micromonospora sp. U56 | reverse complement strand
GGGCGGTGGCCGCCGCGGTCCCGGGTGGCCGGTTCGCCCGGCAGGTCGCCGCGGTACGCCGGGCGATGGTGGTGCGGGCGTGACCGCGCCGGCCGTGGACGGCTTCGCCGCCGCCCTGCGCGACCGGGGCGTGGACGCGCACTGGCTGGTGCCCGCCGACGGGCTGCGCCGCCGGCTGCCGGTGGACCGCTGGCACGGCCCGGCCGACCCGGCGGACACGGCGGTGCTCGCCCGCTGCGCCGGCCCCACCCTGGACCTGGGCTGCGGACCGGGCCGGGTGACCCTGGCCCTGACCCGGTCCGGGCTGACCACCCTCGGGGTGGACGTGTCGGCCCGGGCGGTGGCGCTGACCCGGGCCCGGGGTGCGGTGGCCGTACAGGCCGACCTGTTCGGCCCGCTGCCGGCGGAGGGACGCTGGGCGCACGCGGTGCTGCTGGACGGGAACATCGGCATCGGCGGCGACCCGGCGGCGCTGCTGCGCCGGTGCCGGGCGCTGCTGCGGCCGGCCGGCACGGTGCTGGTGGAGCTGGAGCCGCCCGGGTCCGGCGCCTGGCAGGGGCAGGTCCACGTGCTGACCGGTCGGCGTCCGGGGCCGAGCTTCCGCTGGGCCTGGCTGGACACCGGCGCGGTGGCGGGCCCGGCGGCGGCGGCCGGGCTGGCGGTCGGCGAGGTGTTCCGGGCCGGCCGCCGCTGGTTCGCCGAGCTGACCCGCCCCTGACCGCCCGGCCCCGCGCCACCGACCTGCTGGTCCGGCTCGCCGGCCGCGCCG
>NZ_JAGPYL010000281.1:0-840 GCF_018070095.1 Micromonospora sp. U56 | reverse complement strand
AGCAGCACCGAGTCGCCGGCGGCATCCTCAACAACGACGGCAAGGTCAAGCTCGACGACAAGTCGACCGTGACCAACAACGACCCCACCAACTGCGCCGGCACCGTCAAGGACTGCTTCAACTGACCCGACGCACGACCAGGGAGTCCCTTCCCGCCTCGGCGGGAAGGGACTCCCCCACCCCTACCGGGAGGCATCGCCCCGAAGGGCCCGGCCGTCCGTCACGCGCTTTCGCCCTCCGCGACGCCCTTCGCCACCGGTGACACCTCTGCTGCACCGCCGTCCGCCGTGCTGTCGGCTGCACCGCCCACATACCTAATGTGGGCTTTTTTCGTATACGCCCACGAGGTGAAGAAGGTTCTCATACGTTGTTGTTCAGCAGCTACAACCGATTTGTAGCGAAGGCCGCCTCGCCGTGGCGAAGCGACCTTGTCGGGTACAAGGAGAGGGCAGAGAGCTCTGATGTCCAACTACCTTCGCAATAACGATGACGCCACCCGTGAGACGGCCTCCCCGTTCCGTCGTCGTCGGCTCTGGCTCGCCACCGGCGTTGTTGGCCTGACAGGAGCGGTCAGCCTCGCAGGGGTCGCCTACGCGACCACCGGGGCCACCGGCGCCCACCGGTTGACCGACCTGAAGTGGTCCACCGCTCAGCAGCTCACGAGGGACGACGGCCGGGACCGCGACGCCGAGGAGCGGGGCGAGGACCGCAAGGACCGGGACAGGGGCGAGGACCGCCGGGACCGGGACAAGGACCGGGATCGTGACGAGCACGGTCGGGTGCGGGAGGTGCCGTGTGACGACGAGAAGCTGATCGAGGCTGTCGATCTGGCGAACCGGG
>NZ_JAGPYL010000280.1:0-841 GCF_018070095.1 Micromonospora sp. U56 | reverse complement strand
CCGGCGACCGAGTCGGTGGTGTCCAGCGAGTTGTAGGACATCCGGACGAACGTCGACAGGCCACGCGACGGGTTGTTGAACGCGTTGTACGACCAGACGGTGTTGCCGGCGAACAGGTTGTTCATCAGGGTGCCGCCGGCGCCGGTGTTCTTACCCGCGTACGAGTAGAACTTCTCCAGGCCGAGCTGGTCGGAGGTGGGCTCCTCCACCGCCACGTTCTGCGGCAGCCCCTTGATCGGCGAGGACGCCGACAGCTTGCTGCCGTCCAGCTTCTTACGCAGGTCCCAGTTCAGGACGTACTCGCTGCGCTTGTTGCCGTCGGTCGACGACGGCGGGGTCTTCACCTGTGCGGTGACGTCGACCGTGGCACCGGCGAGCACGTTCTTGGGCAGCGGGGTACGCAGCTCGTAGCTCTCGTCGGTGGCGTCGACGAGGGCACCGGTCTCGTTGAGCCGCTTCCAGTCGTAGGTCAGCTCCCAGTCGGTGGTGTTCCAGGGCGCCAGGGTGGGGTTGGACACGGTCACCGGGAGGGTGTAGGTGGCGTTCGGCGTCAGCGTCTGCGGCGTCGAGGCCGCGTAGTACGTCGACTCGGCGGTCTGCTCAAGGTAGGTCACCTCCAGCGTCGGTCGCAGCAGCGGCTCGGCGCCCTCGGCGGAGAGCAGCATCGCCCGCGCGGTCTGGTTGACCTCGTCGCGCTGGCGCAGCAGCAGCCCGTAGTTGGTCGTCGGAGTGGTGTGCCACCCCTTCACCGCGGTGGTGACGTCCCAGTTCTCCCACTCGGGGTCGTTGGTGAACCCGTTGAAGCTGGCCTTCCAGGCAGTGTCGTAGTCACCGCCGGCCG
>NZ_JAGPYL010000279.1:0-853 GCF_018070095.1 Micromonospora sp. U56 | reverse complement strand
CGAAGCTGGTGGTCACCTACGGCCGGCCGGGTGTCACGGTGAACCCGCCGACGACGATCACCTCGACCGGTGCGGTACTGGACTGGCCCGGGTACGTCGACCCGTCGACGGCGACCGGCGACAACATCGTCGAGTACCAGGTGCACCGCAGCGTCCACCAGAACTTCGAGCCCTCGGCCGCGACGTTGATCTCGCCGGTGTCGTCGGCCACCCGCGCGTACCAGGACACCACGGCGGTGCCGACGGCGGCCGACAACACCGACCCGATGGCGCGGAAGTTCTACTACTACATGATCGCCGTGAAGACCCAGGACGGGGAGGTCATCGCCGGCCCGACCCAGCAGGCGATGCTGCCCAAGGCCGGCCAGATCACCCGGATCTACCGCAGCGCGGCGACCGACGCGACCGGCTCCAACGGCGTCATCGACACCACGCTCTCGGCGGCCCGGCCGACCGAGAACGTCGACTCCTACGACGGCGACCCGTACGTCAGCCCGGGCAACAACTCCAGCTGGTTCGGCGACACCCGGGGTCTGATCAAGTTCCCCGCCCTGGCCGGCATCCCCACCGACGCGCAGATCGTCGACGCCGACCTGCGGATGTACAACAACGCCCTGTACCCGGGCACCGACACCGACGAGTACGTCGACGTCTACAAGCTCAAGCGGGCCTTCAACGAGACCAAGGCCACCTGGAACAGCTACGACGGGGTGAACGCGTGGACCGCGGCCGGCGGTGACTACGACACTGCCTGGAAGGCCAGCTTCAACGGGTTCACCAACGACCCCGAGTGGGAGAACTGGGACGTCACCACCGCGGTGAAGGGGTGGCACACCACTCCGACGACCAACTA
>NZ_JAGPYL010000278.1:0-853 GCF_018070095.1 Micromonospora sp. U56 | reverse complement strand
CGAAGCTGGTGGTCACCTACGGCCGGCCGGGTGTCACGGTGAACCCGCCGACGACGATCACCTCGACCGGTGCGGTACTGGACTGGCCCGGGTACGTCGACCCGTCGACGGCGACCGGCGACAACATTGTCGAGTACCAGGTGCACCGCAGCGTCCACCAGAACTTCGAGCCCTCGGCCGCGACGTTGATCTCGCCGGTCTCCTCGGCCACCCGCGCGTACCAGGACACCACCGCGGTGCCGACGGCGGCCGACAACACCGACCCGATGGCCCGGAAGTTCTACTACTACATGGTCGCGGTCAAGACCCAGGACGGTCAGGTCATCGCCGGCCCCACCCAGCAGGCGATGCTGCCGAAGGCCGGCCAGATCACCCGGATCTACCGCAGCGCGGCGACCGACGCGACCGGCTCCAACGGCGTCATCGACACCACGCTCTCGGCGGCCCGGCCGACCGAGAACGTCAACTCCTACGACGGCGACCCGTACGTCAGCCCGGGCAACAACTCCAGCTGGTTCGGCGACACCCGGGGCCTGGTCAAGTTCCCCGCCCTGGCCGGCATCCCCACCGACGCGCAGATCGTCGACGCCGACCTGCGGATGTACAACAACGCCCTGTACCCGGGCACCGACACCGACGAATACGTCGACGTCTACAAGCTCAAGCGGGCCTTCAACGAGACCAAGGCCACCTGGAACAGCTACGACGGGGTGAACGCGTGGACCACGGCCGGCGGTGACTACGACACTGCCTGGAAGGCCAGCTTCAACGGGTTCACCAACGACCCCGAGTGGGAGAACTGGGACGTCACCACCGCGGTGAAGGGGTGGCACACCACTCCGACGACCAACTA
>NZ_JAGPYL010000277.1:0-992 GCF_018070095.1 Micromonospora sp. U56 | reverse complement strand
GTTATAGATCATCCCCGCCATGATCGCGATGTGTGTGCAACAGAGATCCGCCATGATCGCGATGTGTGTGCAACAGAGATCGTGGCGGGGATGATGCCCGCTCATGTTATCCGTCGAGTGTGACTGACGCGATGTGGGCGGTCCTCGCCCCGCTGATGCCGGTGCGTGAACTGCGTAAAGGCGGTCGGCCGCGGGTCTACGGCGATCGGTTGATCCTGGACTCGATTTTCTATGTGCTGCGGTCGGGGTGCCCGTGGCGGATGATGCCCCGTGATCTCGCGCCGGCGGACGCGGCGCATCGTTGGTTCACGGCGTGGCGGAAGAACGGCACGTGGGACGCGATCCATGACGAGCTTCGCCGGCGGGTTCGGGTGGCGGCCGGTCGTGAGCCGGAGCCGTCCGCGGCGGTACTGGACGCCCAGTCCATCAAGTCCAGTGAGGGTGGCGAATGTCGCGGGTTCGACATGGGAAAGAAGACCACGGGTCGTAAGCGGCACCTGGTCGTCGACACGATGGGGTTGATCCTGGTGGTGATGGTCACCTCCGCCTCTGTCAACGACCGTCCCGGCGGCCGGCGGATCCTGCAACAGCTCGCCGAGGCCTTCACCACCGTCGCCCTCGTGTGGGCCGACGGCGGGTACGCCAACAGCATCGACTCCACCCTGCTGAGCTGGGCGAAAGACAAACTCGGCATCCTGCTGGAGATCATCAGACGCACCGACGAGGTCAAGGGCTTCAAGATCCTGCCGCGCCGCTGGGTGGCCGAACGCACGTTCGGCTGGCTGGTCCGCAACCGGCGCCTGGCCCGCGACTACGAACGACTGACCGTCAACTCCGAAGCGATGATCAAGATCGCGATGATTCGACTCATGACGATACGTCTGGCCGGCCAGGCGGTCCGCTGGACCAACGCCACCGAACGCGAAGCCGCACTACGCATCGACGCCGAACGACTTATTGCAGCGTAACCACTCGGTTACCCGACGGTCTCT
>NZ_JAGPYL010000276.1:0-887 GCF_018070095.1 Micromonospora sp. U56 | reverse complement strand
GTCCGCTATCGGTCACCAGGAAGTATTTAGGCTTACCAGGTGGTCCTGGCAGATTCACGGCAGATTTCAGGGGTCCGCCGCTACTCGGGAACACCCACAGAAGGTCAGCAACTTTCACCTACCGGACTTTCACCGTCTACGGTCAGCCATTCCAGACTGTTCGACTAGCCACTGACTTTGTAACTCCTCGAACAAGTGTCAGCTTGTTCAGCGGGGTCCCACAACCCCGACCACGCAACCCCTGACAGGTATCACACGCAGCCGGTTTAGCCTCAATCCGCTTTCGCTCGCCACTACTCACGGAATCACTAAATTTGTTTTCTCTTCCTACGGGTACTGAGATGTTTCACTTCCCCGCGTTCCCTCCATACACCCTATGTGTTCAGGTGCAGGTGACACCACATGACTGGTGCCGGGTTTCCCCATTCGGACACCCTGGGATCACAGCTTGGTTGACAGCTCCCCCAGGCCTATCGCGGCCTCCCACGTCCTTCATCGGCTCCTGGTGCCAAGGCATTCACCGTTCGCCCTTGACAACTTGACCACAAAGATGCTCGCGTCCACTGTGCAATTCTCAACAAACGACCAACCCACAACCCGATCCGCCCCACACCAAACCCGGCGATCCGCCGGCGGTATGCAGGGCCAGGCCATGCCTGGCAGACTCCCGAAGCCTCAGCCTCGGACCAGTCTCTGAAAGACAACCCAGGGGTTGTTCTTTCAGGACCCAACAGGGTGCTTTACATCCGTGCCCAGCCGCACCAGGACCCCGTTCCCACCACCGAAGTGGCTGTACTAGGAGGAACCCGGCCGTTGCCAGGACCAGACTCGCCAGTGTCTCCGCCATTGAGCACCCCGACCCGACATTCGCGGGCCGCGGGCTCCTT